>CAMCPF010000032.1 GCA_945876515.1 Candidatus Kuenenia stuttgartensis | reverse complement strand
AGGCGATTCTCGCGACCGACCCTGATTCATCGGCGTCGAGGGCCTACTACGCCGCCTTCCACGGCGTGACCGCCGTGCTCGCGGGACGCGGCATGGAGTTCACGAAGCACACTGCCGTGAGGGCGGCTCTGCATCGGGACCTCATTCAGGCCGAGCTACTGCCGGCAGATTTGGGGCGAGACTACGACTTCCTCCTCGATCTTCGCGAAACGGCTGACTACGGTGGCGTCGCCGAGGCGTCGCTGGCGAGTGCGACGAAGGCCATTGAGAAGGCACGAGCGATCCTGGCGGCGATCGAGCCTTTGTTGCCGGATGACGCTACCGGTAACGCTTGATGAACGCTGCTCGGCGCGGCTCCATGCGAGCCGGCGCGACACACTGCGAAGAAAGCTCCCCGAGTAGGAACAGTGCGAATCGCTGTTTTCGCGGAGAATAAGGCAAAGCCGGCTCGGAAGTGACGTAAAAAGCGACGTAGGCCCGACGTGCGCAGGGACGGGCAGGACGTGGCACATGGCTCCGGCAACGACCGGGTAGATTACGTCAGCCTAACGCCGGCTCTCCGTCGGCCCGGCGTCGGCAGGCCGGCCGGCCTCGATCAGGGCAGCGATGTCTGCCTGGATCTCGCGGTGGGCCCAGAAGCTGAAGACCAGTCCAGCCAGGCCGGCGAAGGTCAAAAGCGCAAGAGCGGACCGATCGTCGGAGCCCATCACAAAAAGCAGTGCCATCGTCACGAGCGGTGCGCCCCCGGAAATGAGCAGGTACCAGCCGCTCCGCATGCCCAGGGCCTGCAGCTGGGTCTCGTCGTCGTGGTCGGCCCGGCGGTCAAGCAGGCCGGGGTAGATCGACCTCATCACCACGAGCGTCAGCAGGAAGAACGTATAGGTGGCTGCCATCAGGCCGCAGACCAGCGTCGATTGCAGGAACAAAAGATGTACCGGCAACGGCGCGATCCCGACCTCCATCGCGAAGATCGCCGCGCCGCCGAGACCGCATGCCGCCCACAAGCCGACCGTGATCCATGTCGAGCGGTCGGCGACGAGCAGGCTGGAATGCCGGAGCGACTCGAGTTCGCGGGCCGAAAGCGCACCGCCGGTGCCGCCCACAGCACGCACGATGCCGGCCATGATCCTCCAGCCGATCCAGGCTCCGAGGGGAAACGCGATCGCGTTGACGATTCCGACGGCGACATAGAAGGCCTCGATCATGGCCGGGCGGCTGGCGATGAGATCCGGCCTCGCATAGAAAGCCTCCAGAATCCGGCGCTGATGCAGGTTGTTTGCGATGGCAAGCAGCACATTTGGCACGACCATGCAGATGGTCGTCGCCTCGAAGGGCCGCCGCTTGGCGAAGCGCAGCCACCCGCGACGCGGCAAGGCGAGGAGGCTCCGGGCCCGTGGCCGACCGACGAGGGCGAGACGGCGGGCAAGGTCGGCTCCCGACCCGGGCCGCAGGTCGCGGTCTGCCGCGAGGCACTCGCGGAGCACGTCGGTCAGGGCCGCGGTCGGCACGTCCGCGGCAGCCACCGGTAGTTCGAGGTCGCCGGCATGGCGCATCGCGAGCATCTCGGCGATGGCCCGCGCGACGTTGCCATCGGCCGGCTGGTCGCGGAATGGGCGGTGGCCCGTCAGCAGTTCCGCCAGCAGCACGCCGAGCGAGTAGAAATCGGCACGCGCGTCGAGATCGTCGGGCGACCGCTCGTGCCCGGCGTCGAACGCCTCGAGGTGCTCCGGCGACATGTAGGCCAGACTGCCGCCAAAGAAGGCCGCGGCCCCGTGTGACGGATGCGTGGCGAGCGAGCTGGTGTTGAAGTCGCCGAGGTGGACGGTGCCGTCGGCCCCGAGCAGCACGTTTGCCGGCTTGACGTCGCGGTGAAGCACGCCGGCGGCGTGCGCATGGTCAAGCGCGGTTGCCAGTTGGATGCCAATCCTGGCCACCACTGCCGGCCACGGCATTCTGGCCAGCGCCGAGAGGGTCGGCGATTCTGCGTTGAGACCGAGCCCTGCTCCGGCGGCGGCCTCGCGTACCGCGTCGACGAGAATCGCGCCGGTGCGGTCGCGGGCCGGTGTGCGGCGGACACGGATGACGATGTCAGCCAGCGTGCCGCCCGACAGGTATTGCTCGTAGATGAGACGGAGGGGCTGGCGGTTTCGATCCGCCGGCAGCCGCTTCTGGTCGAAGACCCGCACGATGTGGGGATGGTCGAGCTGCGCGAGCGTGCGGGCCTCGTCGCCGCGATCCGCCGACACTTTCAGTGCCACGATCCGCCCCATCGACACTTGCCGCGCGAGGAACACCGTGGCGAACGCGCCGCGGCCCACCTCGGCGAGCAGCTGGAAATCGTCGAGCGTCTGCCCGGCCGCGAACGATTCGCGCAGCGCGTCGGCCGCGAGGCTCGTCGTCATCGTGCCTTCGGCCGCGCCGAGCCATCGCCAGATTTCCCGCGTGCGGCCGGGGAAGCGCCGGCAGAGGTCGCCGAGGCCCACCCGCTCGCCCCGCGATTTGCGCACGTGGTATTCCTCGCAGATCAGCTCGACGGGCGGCCCGTCCTCCTCCGCGAGTTCCGGATGGCGTGCGGCGTAGTCCTCGACCCGCGGCGACTGGCCGGCCCGCGCGCGGTATTCGAGGTCGACCTTCACCAACTCGACGAGCACGAGGCGGCGCGACGCGGCAGGCTCGCCGGGCAGATGGTCGACGATCGAG
The DNA here is from genome assembly GCA_945876515.1 of Candidatus Kuenenia stuttgartensis. Lineage (GTDB taxonomy): Bacteria > Planctomycetota > Planctomycetia > Pirellulales > UBA1268 > QWPN01. The sequence continues at coordinate 10,098 of CAMCPF010000032.1, read as the reverse complement.
GGAACGATGCCAGATTCCCACGCCGCGACGAACGACTCCAGCCGCGTGCCGACCTCGCTCCAGGCTGCATCGGCGGTGGATTCGATCCCGGCGGTCACGAGTCATGGCTCCCGGCAGGGGCAGGGAACCCGAGTGTAAACGAGTTCCCGGTGTGGGCTGGCCCGGTGGGGTGCCGTCCCGATGTCATCGGGAGCGGGACGGCCACCCGTGGCCGTTTTTTTGCGGGTACCATGATGATCAGGGAACCCGCCCCCGCACCGATCCGCTGGAGCGACCCCGAAGCCGTGGCCGCCTGCGTGGAGGCGAATCGCCAGCGGCTGCTCGCGTTTGTCGAGCACCGGATGGGGCCGGGACTGCGGCAGCGGCTCGACCCCGACGACATCGTGCAGGAGGTGAGCCTCGCCGCCGTGCGGCCGGCGGTCTCGACCAGCGACGAAGCAACGCCGCAGCGGGATCCCTTCGGCTGGCTGTGCCACGTGGCCGAGCAGCGGATCATCGACGCCCACCGCCGCCACTTCGGCGCCGCCAAGCGAGACGCCGCCCGCGAGGTGTCGATCGACGCGCCGCGCCGTGGCTCCACGGACTACGACGCCGGCGGGCTGGCCTCGATGCTCGCCGTGAGCATGACGACGCCGAGCCAGGCCCTCTCCCGCGACGCCAAGGAGTATCACCTCCGGCAGGCGATCGAGGCACTGCCGCCGGAGCAACGGGAAGCGATCCGGCTGCGGTATGTGGACGGGCTGGCCACCAGGGATATTGCCGAGCGGCTTGGCAAGTCGGACGTGGCGGTCCGCGTGATGCTCTCGCGGACCGTGCAGAAGCTCCAGCAGCAGCTCGCGGAGTGAGCGGTCGAGCCCGAAGCCCAGACCCCCACGCAGCGAGCCCCCCGGCGACGAGGTCGGCCTGGCGGGCCGGCCTCGCGCCGCGGAGCGTGCGGGTCGTCAGTGATGGATCGGGGCTTCACTCGCGGTGGCGAGATCGAAGGCCCGGGGCGGTCACTTCGCGGCCGCGACCGCCTGCCTGGCGGGCAGGAGTTCGACCGGCACCACGGCCGCGACGCTGCCGTCCGCGAAGGCCACGATCAGGTCCGCCCTCGTCGCCGAAGCGATCGTGGTGGGGGGCACGGTGGCCCGGAGCCCCGCGTCTGTCCATGCCTGCACCGGGCACTCGAGAATCACGGCCCCGATCTTCATGGCGAGCTTCCCCGGCGTGCCACCGAGCCCCCGGGCAGCCAGTTCGAAGCCCTCGCCCGCCCAGACCTGTGGCAGGGGGTCGTTCTCGGCGACGGGTTCGCCGATGGACACTCCGGTCGGGGTCGTATCGAAACGCGTTTCGGCGACGAGCGTACCCTCGGCCGTGGTGCCGATCTCCTCGATCACGACGGACCGCGCGGTTCCGCTGTGTTCCTCGACCACCACGAGCGGTTCGGCCGGCACGGCCTGGACGATCGGACGCTCGACCACGATCCCACGTCCCCCTCCGGAGCCACCGCTGCGGCGGTCCGCGATTCCGTCGGCGAACGCCGCTGCAGCCAGACCGATCGCCACCCAATCCCACGCCGTCGGGCCCGCATCGACGACGGCAGGCCCGGGTTCGGGGGCATCACCGTTGCCGTTGCCGCCATTGCCTACGATGCCCCGATCATCCAGTTGTTCGCGCCAGTCCGGCACGCCGTCGCGATCGGAGTCGGCCGGCTCGAATCGACCCGGACTCACGTCGACCGGACTCACGTTGACAACGCCGTTGGCGATCGCAGCGTCGGGGCGGCCATCAATCGGTATGCGGCGACGTGGACGTGGACCCGCCATAACGGTGAGCGGTCCGGAGGGGTTGAACCTGGCAGCCGGCGGCACGATCATGACGCCCTGCGGCTGCAGCGGAGCGACCGGCTTCATCACCGTCGTTCCACGCGGGAGGACGGTCGTCACGGTCATCCCGGATGCGGCCGGTGGCGCGAACGTTCTCAGGGCCGGGGTGCGCGCCTGCGGGACCGGGGTGAAGGGCCTCACGGCAGGCTTCGATCCGTTGGCCTGAGGCTTGAACGCGGCGGCAGGCGCCGCCTTCCGGCCGCCGAAACCGCCTCGCGGGGTGGACACGCGGGGCGCGGCCTGTCCGGTGGGCGAGCGGGTGACACGAGGGGCGCCGACCGGGATGGATTTTTTCGTAAGCGTTCTCGACGGAGTGGGGGGTCCGGCATGCACGGGAAAAGTGAAGGCGAGCACGAGTGTCATAGTGAGGATCGGGTGGGCGAATCGCATGGCTGGGGTTCCTTGGGGGCGGGAGCCGGCTCACCGCGAACCGGCATTCATCCCGCCACTGGCTGGAGCGCAAACCGACCGTGCGTGTTACAGCCGCCGGCTCTTGGCAGTCTTCTCCCTGAAGAAGTTCGGGTTTTCCGTCCTGAAAGCCTGAGCAGGGGGGCTCTGGTGAGAGTCGCTCGTCCTGACTGCGTCACCGACGCGGCCCAAAGTCCGCCCGCACGTCGGCACTGCGAGTTCCCGCCGCTACGAAGGTTCGCTTTGGGGGTGACGTAAAAAGCGACGTAAGGATTGCTGGCAGGAGGTGGCATCGAGTGGCACCAAGCAGAAGTGCCCCGCCCCACAACCTCCAGAAAAGCCGAGAGGCAGAAGGTTTTGCCACCTCCGGCCTCTGACGGCCACTCAAGACATGAGTGGCGTAGCGCCCCGAGTAGGATTCGTCAGAGTCGCCGAATTCTTCGGCACAACATGGGGACATACACGAAAGGGACTCAAAAAACGACTCACTCTGCTGGGCTTGGGAGACCGCAAGAGGTCGCATGGAGTCGCACGCTCGTCCTCGCCGTTCCCGCCAGACGCCTGGAAACCCATCGGCGACTCGTTCGCGGGAGCAACGAGGTTAATTCCAGAGGCGGGCGACCCCGTACTGATCAAACATCGCATCAGCACTCACGATTGGAATGGTTTCAACCAGGCATTGAGCCACGAGGAGCCTGTCAAAAGGATCTCTGTGGTGGAATGGCAAAGCAGTCTGCCGTTCGGTGAACTCCAACGTGATTGGGGACACTGTGATGCCGAGGTCAGCCAACGCCCGCTCCACCCATTGGCGATACGGCAGAGACAGCGAAAGTTTCTTGAGGCTTGTCTTGATGGAGAGTTCCCAGATCGTCCCGACGCTTACCGTCAGTTCAATGGCGGGGTTTTCAAGGAGGGCTCTGGCTCTGGCACCGAGCCTACTCGGGTCGTCCAACGCCCAGATCAAGGTGTGGGCATCCAGAAGATGCCTCATTCCATGTACTCCGTGAAGTCCTCCAGCGGAGCATCAAAGTCGGGAGCCATGTACAGGACGGTTCCCTTCATGGTTCCCAGTTGGCGGTGAGCCCTCTTGGGAATCGGTGGTGTCGGAACGAGCCGAGCTACGGGCTGGTCGTTCTCTGTGATCACGACCTCATCCCCAGGCGTGAGGCGATGGATGATGTCGGCCAAGCCAGACTGGGCTTCTTTGAGCGTCACGGTGGTCATGGCAAAGTCTCCTGCCACGATTCTACCGACCACCCGTCCCTTCTGGACTCACCGGTTCGCAAAAAGCTCCCCGAGTAGGACTCGAACCTACAACCTACCGGTTAACAGCCGGCCGCTCTACCATTGAGCTATCGGGGATCGATGGGAGTCGAGAATCCCTAGAATAGCGGGCCCTGGGGCCGAAAGCGAGGGTCGCCTGCAGGGTCGGTCTTCCGCGGATTCACCCTTCCGCCGGCTTGTCGCCCCGCCGCTTCTCCAGCACCACGCTGTTGCCCTTGGCGTTGTAGGAGATCCGCGTCATGAACGACCGCATCAGCATCACGCCCCGGCCGCTCGGCGCCTCGAGCCGCTCCTCGAGCGTGCAGTCGGGCACGCTCCCCGGATCGAAGCCCGCCCCCTCGTCGGTCACCTCGAGGCGGACAAAGTCGGGCGAGACCTCACATTCCACGTGCACCGACTTCTTGGGGTCGAGGCGGTTGCCGTGGACCACCGCGTTGACGAGCGCCTCTTCGGCCGCGAGGTGAATCGCGAAGATGTCGTCGGGCGGCCAGCCGTGCTGGCCGAGTTGCTCGAGCAGGTCGTCGGTCACCAGCCGGCTCGAGCCCCGCTCGCTGGGCAGCTTGACCGACCTCCGCCATGCCGTTGTCGAGGGTTGCTCCGCCATCCTGTCTCTCCGGATTCGGCCTGCGTCCGCGTTGGTATCTCGGCCGCGCCGTCAGAAGGCCGCCAAGGCCTCAGCCGCGTCGGGACGAATGTCGAACACCTTGTTGAGCTTGGTCACCTGGAACACCTCGAGGATGCCGGGCGCGATGCCGCACATCTTGAGCCGCCCCTTCGAGGTCTTCACCTTGCGGTCGAACGTGATCAGTTTGCCCAGGGCCGCGCTCGAGAGAAACTCCACCCCTTCGAAGTCCAGCAAGATCGTCTTGCGATTGTCGATCTCCACCAGGGCGAAGAGCTCGGCGCCGAGTTCCTGGATCGCCGTCTCGTCGAGAATCTTCCGGTCGCGAAACCGGACGACGGAGACGTCGCCGGTCTTCGTCACGTCGATCCGCTGCGTCGCCATCCTGAAGCCTCGCCGGAGCACCACGTCGGAACCGGGCCAGGCCCGCACCTTAGCGGTTTAGCCGACCCTCCGCCACGCAGGTCAAGCCCCGCCGGGATGGACCGCCGGTGACTCGTCCCTCCAGCCACTGCTGCCAATCTGGCAGCGGCGACTGGGCCTCGAGGCCCCATGCACTTCCCGGCAGCCAGCGGATTTTCCGCCCTGCCGTGGCCGAATCCCAGGGCTGTTCCCATCAGCGTGGCTTCCGGCGCGCGACTTGCTTGGTGGGAGGGGCCGGTCAGGTTCAGGCCGGCGACGGCAGGCGGCCGTTGGCGGTTTCGCACCCTCGGGGGCGAGAGCCACGTCCGTCCCCGGCCGATCAAATCTCATTTCGTCTCCCTTTCGAGAGGTTTGCCCACGCATGTCAGCCACCGCCACCAAGTCTGCCCGCAAGAAGTCGACGTTGATTCCGCTTGGCGATCGTGTCGTCGTGGAGCGTGAGGAGAGCGAGCAGAGGACATCCGGGGGCATCCTCCTGCCCGACTCCGCCAAAGACAAGCCGGCCCGCGGCACGGTCGTGAGCGTCGGCGAGGGCAAGTGTGACTCCAAGGGCGTCCGCCACCCGCTCCAGGTCAAGCCCGGCGACCGCGTGGTGTTCACGAGCTACGCCGGCGAGGCCTTCAAGGTCGGCGACGACGAACTGCTGCTGATGCGGGAGGACGACATTCTCGCGATCCTCGGCTGAGGACAGCCGCGGCCCGTCGTCACGCACCTGATCCCCCCAACCACACTGTCAAGCCACTTCCAGACCACAACCCCCAGCGACAGGAGAATCTGACCCATGGCCAAGATGATGGCATTCGACCAGGAGGCCCGTGAGGCGATGCGCCGCGGTGTCTCGAAACTCGCCCGCGCCGTGAAGGTGACCCTCGGCCCCAAGGGCCGCAACGTGATCCTCCAGAAGAGCTTCGGCTCGCCGACCGTCACCAAGGACGGCGTCACCGTCGCCAAGGAGATCGACCTCGAGGACGTCTATGAGAACATGGGCGCCCGGATGGTGCGTGAGGTCGCGAGCAAGACGAGCGACGTGGCCGGTGACGGCACCACGACCGCCACGGTGCTCGCCGAGGCGGTGTTCAATGAGGGCCTCCGCGCGGTGGTCGCGGGTGTGAACCCGATCCAGATGAAGAGCGGGATCGAAAAAGCCGTGGCCGACATCACCGCCAAGCTCAAGGAGATGGCGATTCCGGTCAAGGGCAAGAAGGAGATGGCCCAGGTCGCTTCCATCGCCGCCAACAACGATCCCGAAATCGGCGAACTGCTCGCCGAGGCGATGGACAAGGTGGGCAAGGATGGCGTGATCACGGTGGACGAGGGCAAGAGCCTCAAGACCGAGATCGAGTTCGTCGAAGGCATGCAGTTCGACCGCGGCTATCTCTCCCCCTATTTCGTGACCAACCCCCAGCAGATGCAGTGCGTCCTCGAAGACTGCTACATCCTGGTGTTCGAGAAGAAGATCTCCTCGGTCAAGGACATTGTGCCCTTGCTCGAGGCGGTGGTGAACTCGGGCAAGCCGCTCCTGATCGTCTCGGAGGAGGTGGACGGCGAGGCCCTGGCGACGCTCGTGATCAACCGGCTCCGCGGCACCTTCCAGGTGTGTGCGGTCAAGGCGCCGGGCTACGGGGACCGCCGCAAGGCGATGCTCGAGGACATCGCGATCCTGACCGGTGCCACGGCCGTATTCGAAAACCTCGGCATGAAGCTCGAGGGCCTCGGGCTCGCCGAGCTGGGCCGGGCCAAGAAGGTGATCGTGGACAAGGACAACACCACGATCATCGAAGGGGCCGGCAAGGCCGCCGACATCAAGGCTCGGATCGAGCAGATCCGCCGTGAGATCGAGAGCTCGACGAGCGACTACGACCGCGAGAAGCTCGAGGAGCGGCTGGCCAAGCTCTCCGGCGGGGTGGCCAAGATCAACGTCGGGGCCGCCACCGAGAGCGAGATGAAGGAGAAGAAGGCCCGTGTCGAGGATGCGCTGCACGCCACGCGGGCGGCCGTCGAGGAGGGCATCCTGCCGGGCGGCGGCGTGGCTCTGCTGCGGGCCTGCTCGCAGCTCAAGCCCAAGGGCCTCTCCGACGATGAGAACGTGGGCTATCAGATCGTGGTCCGGGCCTCGCGGGCGCCGCTCTCGATGATCGCCTCGAATGCCGGGCAGGACGGCTCGATCGTCTGTGAGAAGGTGCTCGAGGCCTCGGGCAACCACGGCTACAACGCCGCCACCGGGGTCTACGAGGATCTCGTCAAGGCTGGCGTGATCGACCCGGCCAAGGTGACGCGCACGGCGCTGCAGAATGCCACCAGCGTCTCGACGTTGCTCCTGACGAGCGATGCCCTGATCGCCGACAAGCCCAAGGAGCAGAAGGCCAAGGGCGGTGGCCACGGCCACGGCGGCGACTACGACATGTATTGATTCAGGTCCGCGGGAGCGGACCTGAATCAATGCCGACGCCAGCAATGCGATGACTCAGCGTTCGGGGCGGCCTTGGGGCCGCCCCGAACCTTTTTGGGCCGACCGGCCGAGCGTGTCGAGGGGCACGAAGCCGTCGCTGCCCGGCGGGGCATCGGGCGGGCGGCAGGGAGGGGCGACGAGCCGCCGGCCCAGTACCCAGGCGAGCCAGCAGCCCGCGGCGACCGCGATCGCGATGGCCAGGGCGTCCTGCATCGCTACCAGCCCATGGAGGTGGCGAACTGGAAGGTCGCAAAGGCGGCGATCCAAGCCAGCACGGTCATGTAGGTGAAGGTGACCACCGGCCAGACCCAGCTCTGGGTCTCGCGTCCGATCACGACCAGCGTGCTCGCGCACTGCGCGCACAGCGCGAAGAACACCATGATCGAGAGGGCCACCGGCAGCGTGAACACCGGTCGGTCGGTGCCGTCCCAGCGGGCCGCTTTCAGCCGCCGCTCGAGGGCCGTGCCCTCGGCCTCCTCGGGCGGAAGGTTGTACAGCACCGCGAGCGTGCCGAGCACCACCTCTCGGGCCGGAAAGCTCGCGATCGCGGCGCAGCCGAGCCGCCAGTCCCAGCCGAGCGGGCGGACGACCGGCTCCACGAACTTGCCGGCACGGCCGAGGATGCTGCCCCGCTGGATCGCGGCCCGGCGAGCGGATTCGACGTCGGCCTCCGGCTCACCGGTCGCCAGCGCCGCTTCAGCGTCGGCGGCGATCGCCACTTCGTCGCGCGGGTAGTTCGACAGTGCCCAGACCACGACGCTGACGGCGAGGATCAGCGTGCCGGCGTTTTGCAGAAACGACCAGACCGCCTCGCGGGCCCGCTCGAGCACGACCGCCGCCTGCGGCCAACGCCAGCCGGGTAGCTCCATCACGAAGGGCTGTGGCGGCCCGCGGAAGAGCGTCCGGGAGAGCAGCCACGCCACGGCCGCCGCCACCGCCACGCCCAGGGCGTACATTCCCGCCAGCACCACCGCGGGCAGCCGCAGCCAGGAGACACCGACGGCCACGTCGGGCACGAAGGCGCCGGCGAGCAGGAGATACACCGGCAGCCGGGCCGAGCAGCTCATCAGGGGCGCCACCAGGATCGTGAGCAGCCGGTCGCGGCGGTTCTCGATCGTGCGGGCCGCCATGATTCCCGGGATCGCGCAGGCGAAGCTCGAGAGCAAGGGGATGAACGACTTGCCCGACAACCCCACGCCGACGAGCAAGCGGTCCATGAGGTAGGCCGCGCGGGCGAGGTAGCCGCAGCCCTCGAGCGCTGCGATGAACAGGAACAAGATCGCGATCTGTGGCACGAACACCACCACCCCGCCGACGCCCGCCAGCACGCCATCGACGAGGAGCTCGCGGATCGCACCATCGGGCAGCCGCGCGGCGACCCAGGCCGACAGGCCGTCCATGCCGGTTGAGATCAGATCCATCAGCGGCGCAGCTAGCCAGAAGATCGAACTGAAGACCGCGAGCATCACCGCGGTGAACGCGAGCGTGCCCCAGAGCGGGTGGGTGAGCAGTCGGTCGATCGTGTCTTCGGGCAGCTGGTTGGCCGGTCGGATCTGGGACGTGATGCCTGCAAGCAGTCGCTCGATGGCGGCGTAGCGGGCGATCGCGGTGCGGGCTGCCGCCGGGCGGTGGGCGTGGGCCGGATCGGCGGGCAGCGGCAGCGGCCGGGGCGGGCCGGCGGTGGGAGTCCCGAGGATCGCGTCCTTGAGGTCGGTGAGCCCCTCGCCCCGCGGCGTGGCCACCGGGATCACAGGGCAGCCGAGCCGGCGGGCAAGTTCGGCCGAGTCGATCGCGCGGCCCCGGCGGCGGCCCACGTCGGTGAGTGTCAGCGCGACCACGAGCGGCAGCCCGAGTTCGGTGGCCTGCGTGGCGAGGAACAGGTTGCGCTCGAGGTTGGTGGCGTCGGCAACGATCACGACCGCGTCGGGCCGCGGCACGCCCGGCTGCCGGCCGTGGAGGACGTCGACGGCCACCTGCTCGTCGGGCCCCTGGGGGGTGAGGCTATAGGTGCCGGGCAGGTCGACCAGTTCGATCTCACTCCCGCGGTACGTGAACCGCCCGAGCTTCTCCTCGACCGTGACGCCGGGATAGTTGCCCACGCGGGTGGGAATGCCGGCCAGCGCCGAGAACAGCGTGCTCTTGCCGGTGTTGGGGTTGCCGAGCAGGGCCACGGTGAGTCGCGCCGGTGCGGGATCGCTCGCGGGCATGATGGTGAGTCGCTCGTGGATGCCGGGCTGGGGCGGCCGCGGTGTGGGGCCGGTGGCTCAGGCTGGCTCGACGGCTACGCGGAGCGCCTCGGCCCGACGGATCGAGAGCCGGTACCCGCGAAGCTCGAGTTCGAGCGGATCGCCGAAGGGAGCCCGGCCGAGCACCCGAAGGCCGACACCTGGCGTGAGGCCCATCTCCAACAGGCGGATCGCTACCGCATCGTCACCGGCGATGTCGAGTACGCGGGCCGCGTTGCCGACGGCGATGGTGTCGAGGCTGGCCGAGGGGGCGGGCATCTGAGCTTCAGGGGGATCGGGAGCCGTTGCGGCCGGATCGATTGAACATGAGAATCGTTCTTCAGCATAGCCGGGATGAAAAGGATGGGCGTGTCACCACCCGGCATGCTGCCCGTGGACGCCGACCTGTGCCGGTCATGACCGACCCGCCCCGCTACGGACTGTTCGTTGTCGGCACCGACACCGACGTCGGCAAGACCGCAGTCGCGGTGGCGATCCTTCGGGGACTCGTCGCAGCAGGCCGGCGGGTGGCGGCCTACAAGCCGGTGGCCAGCGGGATCGCCGCGGCCTCCGAGCCGGGGGGCGACCCCGCGCGGCTCTGGGAGGCCGCTGGCCGGACCGGGGCGATCGGATCCGTCTGCCCCCAGTGCTTCAAGCCGCCGCTGGCGCCGCCGCGGGCCGCTCGCGCCGCGGGCCGCGTGGTCGACGAGCCTCTGCTCCGCACGGGTCTGGCGGTCTGGCGGGATCACGAGCTCGCGGTGGTCGAGGGAGCCGGCGGGCTGTTCTCGCCGCTGGCCGCGGCGACGCTCGGCGCGGACC
>CAMCPF010000031.1 GCA_945876515.1 Candidatus Kuenenia stuttgartensis | reverse complement strand
GAAACCTCGCTCCGCAACGGGCACCGATCCGCGAAGCGGATTGGTCGGCTGCGCTCGGTTTCCTACGCCGCTCGATTGGCATGGGCAGCCCCTCGCGAGTCAACCGACCGATGGTGCCGATGACAACGTATCTCCTGCTCGCAACTCGTGCCTGAGTCCTCCGACATCCTCGTGATCGGCGCCGGGGCCGCCGGGCTGTTCGCCGCCGCCTGGGCGGGACGGACGGCGGCCGCAGCGGGCCGGCCCCTGACGGTCACGGCCGTAGACTCGGCCCGGAAGCTCGGGGCCAAGATCCTGGTGGCCGGTGGGGGGCGTTGCAACGTGACCCACGAGCGGGTCGCCGAGGGTGACTACGCCGGCAGCACGCCGCCGGCGATCCGCAAGGTGCTCCGGCGGTTCCCGGTCGCCGACACGGTCGCCTTCTTCGAGGCCGCGGGCGTGGACCTCAAGACCGAAGACACCGGAAAACTCTTTCCCACAAGCGACTCGGCGCGGACGGTGCTCGACGCGCTCGTGCGCGAGGCGACCCGGGGCGGCGCTCGGCTCGTGCATCCAGCACGGGTCACGGCGCTCCTGCGGGACGCTGACGGCTTCCTGGCGACGAGCGACGCCGGCGCGTTCGCGGCCCGGCGCGTGATCCTCTGCACCGGGGGCAAGTCGCTGCCCAAGAGCGGCTCCGACGGCACGGGGCTCGAACTCGCCCGAAGCCTCGGCCACTCTCTCACCTCCCCGATCGTACCGGCGCTGGTGCCGCTCGTGTTGCCGGCCGGCCACTGGATCACGGCCCTCTCGGGACTGACGCTGCCCGCCGAGATCACGCTCAAATCAGTCACCGCCAAGAAGCTCTTCCATACCACCGGCAGCACGCTCTGCACCCACGTCGGCCTCTCGGGCCCGGCGATCCTCGACGCCAGCCGCCACTGGCTCGTGGAGCGGGCCGCCGATCCGGGCGTGTCGCTCTGGCTCAACTGGCTGCCGGGAGAGAGCCCGGAGTCACTCGACCGGCTGCTCGTCGAAGGGCAGCGGCGCGGGGCCCTGGCGATCCTCCGCGAGCGGTTGCCGGATCGCCTGGCCCGCGCGCTCTGCGAGCAGGCGGCCGCGGCGCCGACCGGCGACCTCGCCCGAGACGCGCGGCGCAGGCTGGCTGCGGTCGCCACCGCCACGCCGCTCGCGATCACAGGCGACCGTGGCTACACGGTGGCAGAGGCGACGGCCGGCGGTGTGCCCCTGGCGGAAGTGAGGCTCGAGACGATGGAGAGCCGGATCTGCCCGGGGCTCCATCTCGCCGGCGAGGTGCTCGACGTGGATGGCCGGATCGGCGGCTTTAACTTTCAATGGGCCTGGGCGAGCGGCTTCGTGGCCGGCTGTTCCGCCGCCGGACTCTCGACGACCACCTCGTAGCGGAACCGGCCGGTCCGCAGGTCGAGGGTGCGGACCGGCTGCGACGGCTTCACCGCCGGGAACTGGGCGGCAACCGCCTCAAGGACATCGGTCACACGGATCTCGTCCATGACCGCCGTGCCGAAGTCCCAAGGGGCGTGCGGCCCCGGGGCCGAGAGGCCCAGCCGGTCGATGAGCGGCCGGCGGACGACCGCCGAACGCACCACGGTCGCCCGCGGCGTCCACGGACTCCAGCGGTTGGGATCGGTGGGGCCGAACAGGACGACCACCGGCACGGCGTGCGAGGCGGCCAGGTGGACCAGGCCCGTATCGACGCCCACGCACAGATCCATGCGGGCCAGCAGTGCCCCCGTCTCACGGAGCGAGACGCCGGCCGAAAAGTCATGAACATGGGCGGCCACCAGCGGGCCCACGGCCTCCCGCACGGCGTCGTGCAACGGCGCGTCATCGGGGGCCCCGCAGAACACGATCTCGCACTGCCGCTCCGTGACCAGCCGGCTGACCAGCACCGCCCAGCGGTCGGCCGGCCAGTGCTTCTCCTTCGCGGTCGAACGGAGGGCGAGAAACACCCGGGGCCGGGCGGGCGGGAGCGGCGCGAGCAGCCGCGCCACGTGGGCCGCGGCGGTCGGGGTGATCCAGTTCTCGTTCGCGCCGTCGTCGATGGCGATGCCGTCGGCCACGAGCAGGTCGAGGTAACGGGCCGCCTGGTGGCGACCGCGGGCCGGGGCCACGGCCGTGTGGAGCAGCGCCCGGCCGTCGGCGGCGAAGCCGACTCGGTGGGGAATGCCGGCCAGCGTCGCCAACAACGCCCCCGACAGCGACCGCTTGAGGAGATAGGCGCGGTCGTAGCCGCGGGCCGCCAGCCAGGTGGCCTGCGTGCGGATCGCCGCGAGCGAGGCCGAGAGGCCGCGACGGCCGGCCGGCCGTCGCCAGGCGATCAGCTCGTCGACGTAGGGGCAGTCGGCCAGCACCATTCGCGCGCCCCCCTCCGCACAGACGTCGATCGTGGCGCCCGGAAACGCCCGCCGCAGGTTTCTGAGGAAGGGGATCGCGAGCACGGTGTCGCCGATATACCGCGTGCAGACCACGAGGATCCGCCCGGCGTCGCCCTGTCCGTGTCGGCTGCCGCCCATCGGCCTACCTCGCGAAACCCACGAAGAAGCTGAACAGCTGCTCGCTGTCGAACGGCGCCTTGGCCACCGGGACGGCGAAGTCGAGTGCGATCGGGGCCGGCCCCATCGCCGGCAGCGTAATCCGCAGGCCGAAGCCCGGGGCCACGCGCATGTTGTTGATCGAGACGTTGCTCTCGACCGTGCCGAAGTCGGTGAACACGACGCCGCGGAGCGTGTCGTCGGCCGTGATCGGAAACAGGTACTCAATCGTGTTGAGCCACTGGAACGGACCGCCCACGACCGCCAACTGGCCCGTGGGGCCGGCCTGGCGGGGGCTCGCACCACGGAAGGTGAAGCCGCGGATCGTGTTGTAGCCGCCGGCGAAGAAGTTGTCGTAGGCGGGCGTGTCGGGTCCCGTCATCCCGAGCACGGAGCCGACCGAGAGCACGTGCCGTCCCGAGCCGTCAGGCCGCTCGTTGAGCAGGAAATACTGTCGCCCCTCCAGGATACCGCGGGGGTAGACGAATGTGCCGATCACCTGCTCGAACTCGAAGGTCGCGAGGTGGCCCTGCGTGGGCAGGAACGGGCTGTCGCGGGTGTCGTGGATCACGCCGGCCGAGAAGCCGTACACGCCGTTGGTGCCCAGCATGTTGACGATGTCGGGAGCGAGTACACGCGGCTGAAAGACGTCGACGCTCTCCCCGCGAAAGCCGGCGTTGACCGAGAGATCAGGCGCGAACTGAAACTGGTAGCCGAGGCCCACGCGGCCGCCGGTCCGGGCCTCAGCCCAATCGAAGAAGTACCGCGTGTAGTACGAGGCCGAGAGCGACAGGCCGATCCGCGTGTCGAACAGATACGGCTCCTGGAAGGTGGCCATATAGCGCTGCAGTTCGGTGCCCGGCGCCGCCTCGAGCCGAAACCGCTGCCCGGCGCCGCGGAAGGCGACGCCGTTCTTGATGTCGTCCCAACTGCGGGGGAGGCGGAGGATGTCGAAGTTTTGCTCGTCGACGACGATGTTGCCGACGAGGCCGGCGTTGGAGTTGACGCCCGCCCCGATCATCAAGCGGCCGGTCTGCGTCTCCTCGGCATCGACATCGAGAATCACGTAGGGCTCGTTGCCCGGGAACACGGGCATCCCGCCCATGGCGCCGCCGCCGCCGAAGTCGGGGACCATCCCGGGTTGCTGGAAGCCCGGCGGCTGGTTGGGGTCGGCCTGAGCGACCGGCAAAGCCGGAAAGCCCGCCGCGGCGCCCGGGCCACCGGGTGCCACGGGCTGCTGCACCGTGTAGGGATTCGGCGGCGCGGGCGGGGCGGCGAATCGCGAGTAGTCGAGGGCACCCGGACCGGGCTGACCGAGCGGTTGGCCTCCCCAGCCCTGAGCGGGCTGCTGCCCCACGCCCTGCTGGAAGGCCGGTTGGGTGACGACGGGCTGCTGCTGGAAGCCGGGCTGTTGCGGCGCCGCCTGGGGGAAGACAGGCACCTGGTAGCCGGGCTGCTGCGCGACCGGATAGGCCTGCGGCGTTGGCTGCGCCGCCTGCCAGGGGTTCGCAGGGGGTGGCGCCGCCACGGGATACGCGGGGCTCTGCCCCCGCCACACGGGCCGGCTGGCGGTGGCGGCCGGAGGCGGCACGGCTGCCCCGCGGTCGGTGGCCGGAGTCACCAGCCGCTCGTTCGCCGCCGGCTCGGCTTCAGCGGCCTCATTCCAGTCGCCCTCGAGCACGAGATCGATGACCGCTTCGCCCTCCTCGTCGGGGCTCTGGCCTCGGAAGCCGGGCCGGTCCGGATCGCGGGCCATCTGCGTGCCCTCGTCGCCGGTGGGCTTCGAGAAGCTGATCCGCGGGCCCTGGCCCTGGGCGGCGTCGGCGGCGAACAGGCTGCTCGACTTCAGCCGCCGCTCGTCCTCGCGGAGCTTGCGGATGTCGAGGATGTCGCCGGGCCGCAGCGAGAGCCGGTTGAGCACCACGCTGTGCCGGGTGTGCGGGTTGTCGCCGCGGATCCGGATGTTGATCTGCCCCACCCGGTACCGCTGCCCCTCGGTGACGTTGTAGACCAGGTCGAGCTGGCCCGGCTCCTCGAGAAACCGGGGATCGGCCCGGATGTCGGCGAACACGAACCCGCGACCGCCGTAGATGTCGCGGATCTGATTGAGATCCTTGTCCATCTTGGACTGATTGAAGAACTCGCCCCCCTTGAGCTCGAGCTCCCGGTCGAGGAACTCCGTCTTGAACTTGCTGTTGCCCACGAACGAGACGTTTCGCACGGTGTACCGCGGCCCCTCGTTGATCACGAAGGTGACGTGCGTCCAGTCACGGATGCCCTCCCGGACCACCGTCACCTCGCGGCCCACCTTGGCCTGGAAGAAGCCGAGGCTGCGGTAGTAGGCGGTCAGGGTGTCGACGTCGGCGTCGATCACTTCGCGGTCGATGTCACCTCCCAGGAACCAGAGCACGCCGGGCTTGCTCTTGATCTGCGTGAGCAGCCGCCCGTCGCTGGCGATCGTGTTGCCGACGAAGCTGGTCCACACCGCCTTGCGGGCCCGCCCCTCGTCGATCAGGAACACCGCCCCCTTGTCTCCGGGCTTGCTGCCCTCGACCGTCGTGACGCGAGCGGCCTCGTAGCCCTTCTCGTGATAGTAGCTCTCGACCCGTCGGCGGGCCTCCTCGACCACGTACGGGTCCATCGAGTCGCCCACGTCGATCTCGGCCTTCTTGCGGAGCGTGCGGGTGGTGATCCGCTCGTTGCCGACGTAGCGCACGTAGCGCAGCATCGGCCGCTCGACGACCTGGAAGATGACGACCACGCCGTCGGCGACGCGGACGTACTTCGGGTGGACATCGACGAACTTTCGCGACCGGTGGAGCGTCCGCACGTCCTCCTCGACCGCCCGCGGATCGAAGGCCTGGCCGGCCCGCGTCACGAGCTTGGGCAGCTTCGAGACCTCCGTCGCCTCGTTGCCCTCGATCCGGACCTCGACAATCAGGTCGGCCGGCGGGACGGCCACGGCGCCGGCGGCCACGGGCGGCAGCGGGCTCGGCTCGACCGCCTGCGCGGTCAGCCCGCCGGCCGCAGCAAACGCTGTGCAGGCCGTGGCTGCCGCCAGGCGGCAGATCGTTCGAAGATTGGCGGGCGAGCGTTTCAAGAGTGGGCGCCGAGGGGGGACGGCTCGAAAAGCCGGGGAGGAATAGCCGACCCCACGAGGCCGCCACAAGTCGAAAAGTGTCCGCACGCGGGCCGCAGGCCCCGGGCCCTTCGGCCTGGCTTGCCCAGACGCCGATCCTTGACTGGACGGCAAGAACAGCGGTAATTTCAAGGGTTTCGATGGCCCGGGCCGGCATCAGCCGGAAATGCACCCACCAGTCCGCGGCCGCACCCGGCCGGCGGTTCCCCCATGCCGCCCCCCGTTCCGCCCAGCGGTTCTCCGTTGCTCGTCGATCTGCGTCGCACCGAGGATGCCCGCGACGTCGTGCACCGGGCGGTGCAGGCCTTGGCGGAAGGCCGGCCGGTGGCCTTCCCCACCGAGACCGACTACGTGGTCGCCTCGAGCGCCCGCGTCGCCGCGGCGGTCGAGGCCCTGCGCGGCATCGCCGCCGAGCGGGCCGATGAGCCGCGGATGCCGCTCGTCCTCAAGAGCGCCGACGCGGCGCTCGACTGGGCGCCGCGGATCTCGCCGGTGGGCCGCCGGCTGGCCCGCCGCTGCTGGCCCGGGCCGGTCGCCATGATCGTGCCCGACGACCATCCCGAAAGCCTGGTGACGAGGCTGCCGGCCGCGACGCGGGCGGCCCTCGTGGAGGGGGGCCGCCTGAGGCTGCGGATCCCCGGCCATCCGCTGCTGGCCGACTGCATGCGGATGCTGGCCGGCCCCGTGATGATCGCCGAGCCGCCCGCGGCCACGGGCTCGCTCGTGACCGCGGAGCAGGTCGCCGCCGCGGCCGGCGGCGTTTTGGCGATGGTGCTCGACGACGGCCCTGCCCGCTACGCCCAGCCCGCCTCCACGATCGAGCTCGAGGGCGACGGGTTTCGGATCGTGCGGCCGGGGATCGTCTCGGAGGAGACGCTCCGGCGGCTGGCGAGCCTGATGGTTCTGTTCGTGTGCACGGGCAACACCTGCCGCAGCCCGATGGCCGAGGCGCTGTTCCGCAAGGTCGTGGCGGAACGGCTCGACTGCGGGCCGGAGGAGATCGACCAGCGGGGGGTGGTCGTGACGAGCGCCGGGCTGGCGGCCTGGGCGGGTGGCCCCGCCAGCAGCGGCGCCCTGGAGGCGGTGGCCGAGTTGGGGGCCGACCTCCGCGGCCATTCGAGTCAGCCGCTGACCGAGTCGCTGGTGCGGCAAGCCGACGTGATTCTGACGATGACCGCCTCCCACCGGGCGGCCCTGCTCGCCCAGTTCCCCGAGGCCGGCGATCGCGTGGCGATGCTCGCGCCCGACCGCCGCGACGTGATCGATCCGATCGGCGGCAGCCTCGACACCTATCGCTCGTGCGCCCGGCAAATCCGCGAGCATCTCGCTGCCAGAATCGCTACACTCGAACTGCCGCCGGCGGGCCCTCCCAGCCCGGGCGGCGCCCCTTCCTCGAGCGACTGAAGCCCCATGCGGATAGCGATTGGTAGCGACCACCGCGGTGTCACCTCCCGGAGCCGGCTCGTCGGCCTGCTCGAGCGGATGGGCCATGAGATCGTCGATTGCGGTTCGTTCGGCGACCAGGCCGTCGATTATCCCGACGTGGCCGCCGAGGTGGCGCGACGGGTGGCTGAGGGGGCGGTCGAGCGCGGCATCCTCCTGTGCTGCACGGGCGTGGGCATGGCGATCGCCGCCAACAAGGTGGCCGGCGTGCGAGCCGCCACCTGCCACGATGAGGTGACGGCCGAGATGAGCCGCCGCCACAACGATCTCAACGTGCTCTGTCTGTCCGCCGAGATGCTCGGCCCGGAGATGCAGGAGAAGGTGATCCGGACGTGGCTCGCGACCCCCTTCGAGGGTGGCCGCCACGCCCGCCGCGTGGCGAAGATCGCCTCCCTCGAGGCGGAATGCGCCGCCGGTGGGGAGTTGGAGAAGCCGGCCGCCGGCTGAACCCGGGGGATTCGGCGACTGCGGCAATCTGGGGGGATGCCGCCGAGCGGCGAAGAGACGCCCGCTCGTAGCGGTCGTAGCGGGTTGCCCCTGAAAAAACTGGGCGCCGGAGCGGCTCCATTCGTTGAATGGCCCGGCGGCGTGGGTATCGTCGAGTCCATGCCGCGAGAGCCGAGTTCGGCGGGAGCCGGACCTGTCGCGGAGGCTTTCAGGACAGCGCCCCGGCATGCCCCTCGCCCGCCATCCCGATCCCGAAGACGTTGACTGCCTGATCCGCAACGGTGAGCTGCGGACGGCGATCGAGCCCTACCTCGACGAGGCCGTCTGGGAGATCGACTTCCGTCAGTTGCCGACCGAGGCCGAGAACCGGTTCCTCGAGTCGATGCTCGCCTGGGAGCTCGCGCCCCTGGCCCCGGTGGCCCGCTGGTTCGACCCACCGCTGGCGATGCAGCCCGCCTGCACGCTCGACGAGGAGCAACTCCGCGAGCGGCTCTGGGAAATGATCGAACGGCTCCATTCGCGGAAGATCGTGCTCGACTACACCGACCATCTGTCCGACCGCGAACTCTACGCCTTGATCCGGCGCGACATCCTTCCGGCGCCGCTCAAGCGGGTCGATCTGCCGGACAACTACGTGCACTGGGACTGCAGCGCCTCGCTCGAGGGCGACCAGACCGTCTGGCTCACCTATTACGCCAGCGACGAGGAGCGGGAGGAGTGGCGGCTGGAAGAGGGCCGTGATCCGCCTCCGCGACTGGTACCTCCGCACCCCCGGGCCCTGCCCGTGGCCGACGCCTGAGCCAGGCGGCGGGATTGTCACCGCGCCGGGGAAAAATCCTCCGCGGTGGAATCCGGCCGATTGGTTCCTACGGCCGCCCGCCCGGCATATCCTTCCGGAGGTCGTCGCCGTTCGTCACCGCTCCGGGGAGCCTGGATCATGCTCGCACGTCTTGCCACCTCGTTCGTCGTCGCCGCCACGTTCCTGCCCGGAGCCGCCCCGGCCGCCGACGAGACGGCGGTCACGGCGGCGATCGCCAAGGCCTACGCCTTCCTGGCCAAGGCCCAGGACGAGACCGGCAGCTTCAAGCCCGACCTCGGGCCGGCCGTGACGGGGCTCGCGATCACGGGCCTTGTCCGCAGCGGCACGCCGGCCGACGACCCCGTCGTGAAGCGGGCTCTCGCCTACCTGCTTACCTTCCGGCAACCGGACGGCGGCATCTACTCGCCCGACTCCCCCGTGGCCAACTACGAGACCTCGATCGCGATGCTGGCGCTGTCGGCCTGCAACGCCGAGGGCCGGCTCGAGGACGAGATCGACGGAGCGGTGAAGTTCGTCAAGAAGATCCAGTGGGACGACGGCGAGGGCAAGCCGGAGAGCGACCCCGCCTTCGGCGGCGCCGGCTATGGCAAGAAGTCGCGGCCCGACCTCTCCAACACCGCCTTCATGATCGAGGCGCTGCGGACCGTCGGCGAGAGCGAGAACGACCCGGCGATCCAGCGGGCGCTGGTGTTCGTGTCGCGGGCCCAGAACCTGCCCGGCCCCCACAACCCTCTCCCCTTCCCGGAGAAGAACCCCGACGGCGGCTTCTACTACACGCCGGCCAACGGGGGCGAGAGCCAGGCGGGCACGACGGAGAACGGCGGCCTGCGGAGCTACGCCTCGATGACCTACGCCGGCCTCAAGAGCATGATCTTCGCGGGCCTCAAGGCCGACGACCCGCGGGTCAAGGCCGCCACCGAGTGGCTGAGGAAGCACTACACGTTCGAGGAGAACCCGGGCATGGGGCAGGCGGGACTGTTCTATTTTTATCACACGGCCTCGAAGGCCCTGGGGGTGCTCGGCGGCGACACGTTCACCGACGCCGCCGGGCGGGCGCACGACTGGCGCGACGAGCTCACGACGGCGATCGTCTCGCGGCAACGCGCGGACGGCTCGTGGGCCAACGCCAACGAGCGCTGGCTGGAGGGTGAGCCCGTCCTGACGACCGCCTATGCACTCCTGGCGTTGGCCAACTGCCGGAAGTGAGGCTCCCGCGGGGCATCGACGTGGGCCGGGGGTTCGCCGCCGCTGAGGCGGTCATCCAAAGCCACCGGTGCGGGCCCACGATCTGGCGGGGCGTGCTGGTGGCGGCCCAGGCCGCCACGATTCTCCTGACCTGGAAGGTCTGGCAGGTCCGGGAACTGCCTCCGCTGGTGCCGCTCGCGGCCGTCTGGCAGATCGACATGGCGCTGCCCTTGATCGCGTCGCTCGCGGTCGTGCTCGTGCGACCGCCGGTCGGACTGGCGCTCCACACCTCGCTGCTTGGCTGGGCGATCATCGCCGACCAGTGCCGGATGCAGCCCCAGGTGATCTCGCTGGCCTGCCTGCTCTGGGGCACGTGCGGCCTGCCGGGCGGCCTGGTGGTCGCCCGCAGTTCGCTGACCGCGACGTGGCTCTACGCCGGCTTGCACAAGCTCACCAGCCCGATCTACTTCGACCGCGTCGGGCCCTGGATGCTGGACGCCGTCTGGCCGGGGGCGGCCCCGGGCCTGGCGCTGCCGCTGGCCCTGATGGTCGCGGGAACCGAGGTCGCCCTCGGGATCGGCACGCTCGTGCCCGCCTGCCGCCGGGCCGTCGCGATCGGGGCAGTGACGCTTCACGCCAGCGTCCTGGCCGTATTGGTCTGGCGACTCGACTGGAACCGCGAGGTGTGGCCATGGAACGTGGCCCTGGCCTGCGCCGGGCCGCTGGTGGTCGCTCCCTGGCAGGGTCCCGGACTGGGCGTCGCCTGGGCGATGGCGGCACGGATGGCCCGCGGCCTGGCGACCGTGGTGCTGCTGATGCCGATCGGCTACTGGCTGGGCCTGGTCGATGCCTCCCTCGCGCACAGCGTCTACGCCGAAAACACCCCCCGTGCCCACATCTGCAGTCCGTTCGCGCGTCAGAATCTCAGAGACAGATGCTATCGACAGGGTGTCGTCGTGCCGCCCGCGCAGCGGATCTTCATCGCGGTGTTCCGCGGCATGGGCCGGCCAGGCGAGTGGCTCGAGATCGAAGACCCACGCTTGGTGGCACGCCTGCGGGGCACAGCGTT
Source organism: Candidatus Kuenenia stuttgartensis (assembly GCA_945876515.1). Taxonomy (GTDB): domain Bacteria; phylum Planctomycetota; class Planctomycetia; order Pirellulales; family UBA1268; genus QWPN01. Next base: position 2,333 of record CAMCPF010000031.1, on the reverse strand, counting down.
TCGCACGGTCCGGTGGACGGAGATCGAGGCGGCCGGCAAGGCCGGCCCAGGGCCCTGAGTCGGCCCCCGACGCCCCGCTCAGGCCGCCTTCGGGGCGGCGTAGAGATACGGGTTCAGCGTCGGGTCGTTGTACATCTTCATCTGGCGGAACACCCGCAGCGGCCGCTGGCCGGAGAAGATCTCGCCGAGCAGGCGGTCGAGCGCGCCGACCAAATGGTCCCGCTGGGCGTCGAGCACGACGAGCTTCTCGGCCGCCTTGGCCCGGTGCTCCGGCGTGGCGTCGGCCCGCTCGACCTGCTCCCGCATGTGGTAGCGGCGGAGCTCGAGGATCGAGAGCCGGTCGATCGCGGCCCCGGGTGTCTCGGTGGCGGCCGGAGCGGAGGACGAGGCCGCGATCCCGCGGGCGGCCAGTTCCCCGATCAGCCAGTCGTCGAGCTTCTCGATCGCGTCGTTACGGGCCTGGTTGTAGCGGTCGATCGCCCGCTTCACCGCCGCGATCCGGGCGTCGGTGACGTCGGGGGAGCGGGCGATGTCCTCCTCGTGCCAGAGCAGGAAGTTGAACCGGTGGAGGTCGCAGATCCGGCCGCGGAGCCCGTCCTCGACGTGAGCCGGATCGACCTCGTGCCAGCGGGCCACGAGCTCGGCCAGGAGCGCATCGATGTCGGCGGTGGCGGCCGGGGGGACGTGGCGGGCGGGAAAGCTCATGGCGGGCTCCTCGGGGCTGATGGTTCGAAGGCGGAGGGAAGCAGAGATGGTCAGGCGGCGCGGAGGACGAGGCACAGGTTCGAGCCGCCGAAACCGAAGGAGTTGCTCGCCGCCACCGCCACGCGGTGCGGCCGTGCCACGTGCGGCACGTGGAGGAGCGGGCAGGCGGGATCCGGCTCGTCGAGGTTCACGGTGGGCGGCACGGCCTGCCGCTCGATGGCCCCCAGGCACACGAGCGCCTCGAAGGCCGCCGCCCCGCTCACGAGGTGGCCGGTCATGCTCTTGGTGGAACTCACCGGAATCGCATCGGTCGCGTCGCCGCAGGCCAGGCGGATCGCGCCGGCCTCGGCCACGTCGCCCACCGGCGTGCCGGCGGCGTGGGCGTTGACGTAATCGACGTCGTCCGGCGGCACGCCGGCGTCGGCCAGTGCCGCAGCGATCGCTCGGGCGGCCTGGGCCGGGTCGGTGCTCGGCGTGACCATGTGGACGCCGTCGCTCGACATCCCGACGCCGGCGAGTTCGCCCCGCAGCCGGGCGCCCCGGGCCACCGCGGCGCTTCTGCGCTCGAGCAGGAAGCACGCTCCCCCTTCGCCCATCACGAAGCCGTCGCGGTCGCGGTCGAAGGGCCGCGAGGCCTTTGTGGGGTCGTCGGCCCGCCGCGACAGGGCCCGGAGGTTGTAGAAGGCGGCGATCGAGGTCGGGCTGAGGATGTCGCAGCCGCCGGCGACGCAGGCATCGACCCAGCCGGCGTCGATCCAGGCGCGGGCCAGCGCCAGCGCGTAGCCGCTCGAGGCACAGGCCGCGGCTGCGGTGACCGTCGGTCCGGTGATGCCGGTGCGGGCGGCGATCCGCTGAACCATGGTCGGATCGCGGCGCGGCTGGAAGACGGCCGTGCCGCCGGCGAGGAAGTCGAGCTCCCAAACCTTCAGCTGCTCGGCACCCAGCCCGAGGACGAGGCCGATCCGCGGGCCAGCCGGGCCGCGGTCGATCCCGGAGTCGGCGAGCGCCCCGGCCACCGGTGAGAGACAGAGCTGTTCGAGGCGGTCGAGTCGGGCGAACTCGTCCGGCTCGATTCCGGCCGGCAGCGGGATCTCGGCCACGGGCGCGGCGAAGCGGGCGTCGGTGCGGGCTCGCGGATCCACCTCGATCTCCCGCACGCCCGACACGCCGGCGAACAACCGGTCGAAGATCGTTGCGCTCGTCGCGCCCAGCGGGGAGACGGCTGCCAGCCCCGTGATCACCACGGGCTCCCGCTCGTCGCGGCGGCTCGTAAATCCGCTCATGCCGCCTCCCGTGGGCGGGCCCAGCCGGTTGCGGGGGCCGTCAGCCGCAGCTCGCCCCACGGGCAGTCGATCGCCCAGGCGGCCAGGGCCGTTCCCTCACGACACATCGCCAGCGCGCGGGCGAACGCGACGATCCCGCCGGCCGGCTCGTGCAGCCGCGGGCGGGTCTCGCGGCGGGCTGATGGCTGCACCGTCAGACCGAGGCCGGGGAGGGGCTCACCGCCGTCGCCGGAATCACCCGCCGGCACGAGTTGCAACGCCAGCGCTCGGCAGACGGGGTCGCCCTCGGGACCGCCCGCTGGATCGAGCGCGGGCTCCTCGTCCCAGTCGGTGGCCACGAGCCAG
>CAMCPF010000030.1 GCA_945876515.1 Candidatus Kuenenia stuttgartensis | reverse complement strand
TCATTCGGGCCGCCGACGGCCCCGGCACCGCCCGGCTGCCGAGCCTCAACATTTTCGACTGCCGCCACCTCCACCTCCTGGGCCTGGAGATGACCGCCGGCGGGGGCGACGTGGTGCAGATCCAGGCGAGCTCCCACGTGCTCCTCCGCGAGACCACGATCCGGGGCACCGGCGTGATCGCCACGTATGCCGTGCCGCAGGAGGCCCTCAAGGTCAATCAGTCGCAGCACGTCTACATCGAGTACTGCGACATCTCCGGCGCCTGGGACAACGCGATCGACTTCGTGGCCGTGCAGTATGGCCACGTGGTCGGCAGCCGGATCCACCGCTCCGGCGACTGGGCGATGTATGCCAAGGGGGGCTCGGCCTATCTCACGATCACCGGTAACGAGTTCTTCGATGCGGGCACCGGCGGGTTCACCGCCGGCCAGGGGACCGGCTTCGAGTTCATGGTCGCCCCCTGGCTCCACTACGAGGCCTACGACATCGTCTTCACGAACAACCTGATCCACGACGTCGAGGGGGCCGGCATGGGCGTCAACGGCGGGTTCAACATCCTGCTCGCCCACAACACGCTCGTAAACGTGGGCCGCCGCAGCCATGTGATCGAGGTGGTCCATGGGCTGCGGAGCTGTGACGGTGACACGGCCACCTGCTCGGCCAACCTCGCCCTTGGCGGCTGGGGCACGGCGCGGGCGGGCGGCGAAGAACCGATCCCCAACAAGAACGTGGTGATCGTCAACAACGTGGTCTTCAATCCCGAGGGCGCGGGCAGCCAGTGGGAGCAGTTCGCGATCGCCGCCCCGCGGACGCCCGCGGTCGGCTCCAACATCCCCTCCCCCACGCGGCCGGACGACGGTCTCGTGATCCGTGGCAACCTGATCTGGAACGGCCCGGCCTCCCACCCGCTCGGGATCCAAAACGCGACGCTCGCCGCCGACGTGGCGGCGAACAACGCGATCAACAGCGTGCGGCCGGCCTTCGCCGACCTGGCCCGCGGCGACTACCGGCTGGCCGCGTCGTTTACGCCGCCGGCCACCGTGGCGATCCCCGCCTTTAGCTGGGCGGCGGCTCCGACGCGACCTGTCGCGCCCGTCGGCCGCACGGACATGAGCGTGGCCTACGACCATGCGGGCGCTCCCCGCAGCGGCCCGCAGGCACCCGGCGCCTTCGCCGCGCCTGGCTCGACCTCACCGAGCGACCCGCCGCCGACCGATCCGCCTGCCGACGCCGTGCGGCCGCAGGTCGTGGCCCTGATCGTGCCGCCGCCGGCAACCTACCGCCCCGGCGCGGTGCTCACGTTCGCGTTCCGGTTCAGCGAGCCGGTGGTCGTGACCGGCCGGCCACGGCTTCCGCTCGCGGTCGGCCGCGTGGGTCAACGGGCCGAATACGTTTCCGGCAGCGGCACCGACCGGCTCGTGTTCCGCTGGACGGTGCCGGTGGGGCTCTCGGCACCGGCGGGCATCCGCTTGGCCCGGCAGATCACGCTGCCCGTGGGCGCGGTGATCGCTGATCTGGCGGGCAATGCAGCCCTGCCCGCCTTCACGCCCCCGGTCACTACCGGCATCCGGATCCTGCCCCGCCGGCGGTAGGTGACGGTTGACGCGCCGGGCGCCCAGGGACGATTCTGTGTGCATGGACACAGTCGATCAGGAAGGGAACGCGACCGCTGGGGCCGGCAAGGCCGTGCGGCCCCTCGACGCCAACGAGCGCCGGGTGCTCGGCGTCTTGATCGAGAAGGGCAAGACCACGCCCGACCAGTATCCGCTCTCGCTCAATGCGCTGGTCACCGGCTGCAACCAGAAGAGCAACCGCGACCCCGTGATGACGCTCGACGAGGAGCAGGTGATGCGGGCCGTGCGCAGCCTGCAGACGAGCGGCGCCGTGGCGGAGGTGTTCGGCAGCGGCAAGCTGCCACGGTACCGGCATCTGGCCTACGAGTGGCTCGGGGTGGGCAAGGAGGAACTCGCGATTATCGGCGAACTCCTCTGCCGCGGCGAGCAGACCGAGGGCGACCTGCGGGGTCGGGCCAGCCGGATGGACGAGATTCCCGACCTCACCACGCTCCGCAGCCACTTGGACAAACTCGCCGCGCGGGGTCTGGTCATCTGGCTCTCGCCCCCGGGACGTGGGCGGATGCTGACCCATGGGCTCCTGCCCGAGGAGAAGCTCGACAAGGTCCGCAGGGAGGTGGGCGCTGCGCTCGCCGCCGGCCCGGCAGCGAAGCCAGTGGCTGCCGATTCTGGCGAGGTGGCCGCGCTCAAGCAGCGGATCGCCGAACTCGAGGCCGAACTCGCCGAACTCCGCGGGCAGTGAGAACAGCTGCAGGGGCATCCCTGCCCCCTGCAGCCTTGGCGGCACTCCGGCCTTCGGCCGCTGGCCGCACTGGCTACACGGCTGCAATGCCATCCCTGGCCATTGCCGCCGTGCCGGGCCTCCGCCCGGCGGCCGTGTTCGTTCGCGTTGTGGCGCGCTACGTGCGTTCAGACGAATCTATTCCAGGAGTGGGCCTTGAGCGGTCCGTTACTTCCTCCACCGTTGGACGGCTCGGGGCTGCCCGTGCCAAGCGAGACGGCCTTGGCAGCGAGCGCAGGCAGGATGCCGGAGCGAAGCTGGCACGGAGCGAGCGAAGCCCAGGATGGGCGCAGCGAGCGTCCGGCGAGATGGCATGGGCAGCCCCGAGCCCGCGCTACCCACGACGTTCGATCGAGTCCGGCGAGCTGGCACGGGCAGCCCCGAGCCTGCGGCGGGCGAGGCGCACGAGCGTAAGGCCCACGATCATCGCCACGCCGGCCGCTGGTACGATCCAGCCCGGCAGGGTCGTGGTGTCGCCGGCGGCCAGCCGGCGGCCGTGCCCGTCGGCGGCCAGCGCCACCAGCACGAGGGGCACGGCGTTGTGCGCCAGGTGGGCCAGCACCGCCGGCACGAGGCTGCCCGTCGTGAGCGTCATCCAACCGAGCACAACCCCGAGCAGGAAGGTCTGCGGCATCCGTTCCGGCAGGAGGTGAAACGCGGCGAAGGCCGCCGCCTGGAGCAGCACCGCCGTGACCGCCCGGCGGCGGCTCGGCCGCTCGCCCGCGAAGGCGGCGAGCATCCACCCGCGAAAGAAGAGCTCCTCGCAGATGGCCGGCAGGAAGGCGATCAGCAGCCCCGAGAGCCACCAGGGGCGGTCGAGGAGGAGCCCCATGATCCGCTCGGCCAGGTCGCGGGCGGCCGGCGAAAGGTGGGTTCCCCGCATCGCCAGCGTCGCCGCCGCGCCCAGGATGAACAGGCCGGCACCCGCGAGCAGGCCACCGGCCGCCGCGAGCGGCCAGCGTCGGCCCCCGGGCGCCGTGAGTCCGAAGGTCGTCGTCCGCTCCACCCGTTGCCAGAGCGAGAGCGCCACGAGCGGCAGTACGAGTGCGGCCTGCTGGATCGGCACGGCGAGTGTGAGATCGGCCGGCGCGATGCCCTGGGCGTACCAGAGGGCGGCAAAGGCGATGAGCGCCGCTGCGAAGCCCTGCATCGCCGTCGGCCGGCTCCGCGGGGCGGGCCTGGCGAACAAGCCGCCCGCTGTGTCGGGGCCGCGGAACAGCAACTCCTCGTCACCAAGCGCCGCCGCGGCGCCGCGGAGCAGGAGCCACGTGGCCGCCGCCGCGGCGACGAGCGAGATCGCCAGGTGAAACGCAAGCGTCGCCGCCGACGTTCCGGTGAGGGCCTCACGGGCGAGGGCGACCTGCCCGGCGAAGGGCACGGCTGAGAGCGCTGCTCCGCCCGCGCCCGGCAGCAGCGCCGAGCCCGCCAGGCCGCTCACGAGCAGGATTACCGGGGTGAGTGTGTTCTGCGCCTCCTTGCCGCTGCGGGCGCCGCTCGTCACCGCCAGGCAGGTCGCCGCGGCCACGGCTGCGAGGCCGACGTAGCCTGTGAGTGTGACGACCGCAGCGCTCGTCAGCCGGGCGGCGTCCGTCCCCAGGTCGATGCCCGCCGGGAGGAACCGGAGCAACACCAGGCCGGTCAGCCCGATCGAGACCGCGTTGACCAAGAGCGTTGCCAGCGTCACGCCCCAGATCGCCAGGAACTTGCCGGTCACGATCTCGCCGGCGGTGGCCGGCGCGAGTAGGAGTGTCTCGATCGTGCCCCGCTCCTTTTCCCCGGCCAGCGCGTCGATGGCCGGATAGAACGCTCCCGTCGCCGTCAGCAGGGCGAGGAGCACGAGCACGCCGCCGGCGGCGGTCGGCAGGATGCCCTCCATGGAGGTTGGACCTTCCTGCGGCGATCCACCGGCGAAGGCCAGAGCCACGGGCTCGAGCACGCTGGCCGGCAGCCCCGCGCCCTCGACCCGCCGCCGACGGGCATCCTCGGCGACCGCCCGCACCACCGCCAGCAGGTGCCGCTGCCGACGGCTGTCGATCGGCTGAATCGCAGAGACGCGGGCCTCGAGCTGCACCGTGCCCCGGCCATCGAGCCCGCTCAGGGTACCGGCCGGGGTGTCGATCCAGACGTCTGCAGTTCCGTCGTCGAGCTGGCGTTGGGCCGCCTGGGCGGGAACGATTTCGGCCGTCACGCGAGCCGGCCAGTCGGCGGGCGGGTCGTCGGCCGTCATGGCGGCCACCTGCTCGAGCCGCGCCGCGAGCGACCCCGCGTCCGGGCCCGAGAGGGCGATCGCGAGAGGCCGCGGCGCCTGCCGGGCCTCGAGGTCCGAAATCGCCGTCCGGAGGCCGAGCGTGCTGGCCAGCGCCAACACCGGATACATCGCCATCGGCATCAGCAGCGTGACGAAGAGCGTGCGTCGGTCGCGGATGAACTCCAGGAGGTCGCGCTGGGCGATCGCCCGCACCGCTTGGCCACGCGGGATCGGATCTTTCGTGCTCACCGGGCCGCTCCCGGCTCGACCGCGGCGAAGAACGCCCCCTCGAGCCCGCCGGGCGCGGCGGCCATCTCCTCCCGGCTGCCCGCCGCCACGATCCGGCCGGCGTCGATGATCAGGAAGCGGTCACACCGCCGCTCGATCTCGTGGAGCCGATGGGTCGAGACGAGGATCGACCGCCCTTCGCCCCGCAGTCGCTCCAGGAGATCGAGCAGGTCCCGCGCGCCGACGATGTCGAGCCCGGACGTGGGCTCGTCGAGCACGAGCGCGGGGGGATCGTGGACGAGCGCCCGGCCGAGCGAGACCCGCTGCCGCTGGCCGGTCGAGAGCCGCCCGCACGGCCGTCCAGCGCAGGCTTCGAGTCCGAGGACGTGGAGAAGGTGGGGTACGCGCTCGGCGAGGGCGGCTGGTTCGAGGCCGTACAGCCGGCCAAAAGAAACGAGCACCTCCCGGGGCGTGAGCCGGTCGGGCACGCCGGTGGTGGCCGAGAGATAGCCGAGACGTCGCCGAACCCCAAGCGGATCGGTCGTGATGTCGCAGCCATCGATCCGGGCTGTGCCCGCCGTGGGCTTGAGGAGCGTGGCGAGCAGCCGCATCGTGGTCGTCTTGCCGACGCCGTTGGCCCCGAGCAGGCCCACCATCTCGCCAGCCGAGACCGCAAAGGAGACGCCATCGACGGCCTTGACGACCGTGCCGTCGGCGGCGCGGAAGTGCTTCGTGAGCCCGTCGGCTTCGATCATCTCAAGCCTCTTCGGCGGGCGGGAACTGACGGCGGGCCAGGATGACCCCGGCCGCGAACAGCATCACGGAGGCGAGCGCGACGACGGCCATGATGTGCACCCAGGTCGGCTGCGTGTCGATCAGGAGTTGCAGTTCGGCGGGCAGGGCCCGCTCCCAGCCCATCCAGCGCACCAGCAGGCTCCGCAGCCTCAGGCTGACGGTCAGCTGGTTGACGACCGCCGGCAGGAAGCCTGCCAGGTATTCGACCACGAACGCCGCCGCCACGCTCGCCACCAGCGCCCGCTTGGGCACGATCACCGCCGGCAGGGAGAAGAGAGCCGCCCGGCCCACGCAGGAGACCACGATCAGCGCGGCGAACACCGCCGCCAAGCGGCCCGAGCCCGGGAGCCCGGCCGCCAGCAGCGCAAGGGCCAGCGCGAACAGCGCGACCGCGGCCGTCCAGGTCACGGCGGCGAGGAAGGTGCCCAGCAGCAGCGACCGACGCCCTCCGGGGCGAACGGACACGTGCTGCCACGTGCCGCGTTCGAGTTCGTCCGCCACGGCGGGGCACATCGTGACCAGCAGCCCGAGCATACAGAGCGCCTCGGGCACCAGCGCGTAGAGCAGCACGACGGCGAAGTCGCGGTCGAGGTCGCCGGCGATCCGCCGCACCGCCAGCATGACGCCGGCCGGGAAGGCGGCGCCCAGGGCGGCCAGGATCACCCGCTGGGGCGCAAGCAGCCGCCGAAGCGGGAAGCCCGCCACGGCGAGGATTCCGCGGCCGGCGTTCATCGGGCAGCCTCTGCGGCGAGGCCGGCCGGTGCCGCGGGCCGCGGCCCCGCCCCGGAGCCGATGCCCCGGTGCAGCTGCACGAGCCGGTCGAACACACCTTCGAGCGACCGGTCACCCGCGGCGAGGCTCATGATCGTGATCCCCTCGGCGACGGCGGCCGCGGCAAGTGCCGCGGCGAGCGCGCGCGGGTCGTGGGTGGCGATCGCCAGGCCGGCTGGGCCCTCGAACCGCAGCCCGTCGGCCAGTCCGCTGGTGCAGGCGATCTCGGCGAGCCGCCGCGGCCGGTCGGCCTCGAGCCGGACCTCCGCCGGCAGGCAATCCACCAGGGCGTGGATCTCGTCGACATCGCCGCTGGCCACGAGCCGGCCCCCGAGGATCACGGCCAAGCCCGCATCGAGGGCCTCGATCTCGTGGAGCAGGTGGCTGGCCACGAGCAGGCTTCGGGACGTGGTCCAGCCGCGGACGAGCGTCACCAGGTCGTGCCTGGCGACGGGGTCGAGGCCGACGAAAGGCTCGTCGAGGACGAGCAGGTCGGGATCGTGGGCGATGGCCCCGGCGAGCTTCGTCCGCTGCCGCATGCCCTTGGAAAGCGTGACGAGGGGTCGGTCGGCCGCCTCGCCGAGACCGACCCGCTCGAGCGCCGCCGTTGCGGCCCGGACCGCGGTGTGGCGGTCTCGGCCGGCGAGGCGGACGAGATACGTGACCCACTCACGGGGCGTGGCCCGTCGCTCGAGCAAGTCGGCGGCAGGGCAGTAGCCGATCCGGGCGAGCACTCGCGGGTTGCCGAAGGGTCGCTCGCCGAAGATGGTCACCCTTCCCATCGTGGGCCGCAACTGACCGGTGATCAGGCCGAGCAGCGTCGTCTTGCCAGCACCATTGGGGCCCAGGAGGCCATGGGCGCCCGGGCCGAGTTCGACCGTCAGGTCATTGACGCCGATCACGGTGCCATACAGCTTCGTCGCATGCTCGAGGCGGATCATGGGGGCGGATCCTTGTCAGGCCCGGGCCGGGGCATCGACCCGAAGGAGCAGCACGACGAGTGATGCACCGGCGACCGCCACCAGGGAGACGAGCGACGGCAGCACGGCGGCGAACCGCTTCTCGATGCCGAAAATCCAGGCCTGGACCACTCCCTGTGCGTGGAACGGGGACAGCCAGGCCCAGCGATCGACGGTGCCGTCGATGCCGGCGGCGCGGGCCAGCCACCCCAGCCGCCGTTGGCCGCGTGGACTGCGGACGACGACCGGTGGCCCGTCCTCGAAAGGATCGTCTGGATCGGCCAGGCCGCCGGGGCCCACGGTCGCCGCCGGCCGGGAAGCAGCCGCGAGGTCGGCGCCCGTGAGCGCCCCGTGCGTGATCCAGCAGGCCACCCAGGTGGCGAACCAGGCGAAGGCGGCGATCCGAGTCTCGGCCGTGAGCGACGAGTAGGCCAGCGCCAACAGCACCGTGGGGATCGTGACGGCGGCGGCGGCGGCCAGGATTCGCAGCGGCAGATCCCAGGTGGCGACGGCGACCCACACACTCGGGCTGACGAGCACGCCGACCAGCCACAGCACGAGGGCCGGCACGAGGGTGACGAGGCTCACGATCGCCGCCAGCACGCCGACCTTGCCCAGCACGTAGTCGATTCGTGAGACCGGCCGCGTGAAGTAGACGAGCCAGGCCTTCGCCCTCAGGTCACCAGCGATCAGCCGGGGAGCCACCAGGCCCACGACCACGGCCAAGAGCACCGCCTGCGGCGCCCGCATGAACGCCAACAGCAGCCGCGTCCAGACGGTGCGTCGGGCCTGGTCGGGATCGTCGAGGCTCCCCCCGAGCGACTCCGCCAGCAGACTGCCGAACAGCCCGAAGCCGTCGAGCCGGCGGGCAACCTCACGCCCGGCCCCGATCGCCCCCTCGTCGATCGCCTGCTCGAAGGCAAAGAAGCCTCCGGCGAACACGAGCGCGGGGCTCCAGGCGAACAGGATCACCCGCCTGAGCCAGCGGCTCTTCCAGGCCAGCCGGATGCCGGTGGTCGCGATCACTCCCGCGGCTCCTCCCGGCCGCTGCGGCCCGTGCCAGCCACGGTAGCCGACGTCATGCAGGGGCATGGCGGGGCTCCTCGGCGTCGGCCGCGGCTAGGGCGGCAAGAAATACCTCCTCGAGCGGCCGCCGCTCGGGCTCGAGTGAATCCACGCTCACGCCCGCGGCAAGCGCCTCCGCCCAGATGGCCCGCACGGCCGCCGTGTCATGGGCCTGCACGAGCACTCCCGTGCCGTCGTCGGCCGGCCGGGCCGGCACGCCGCGGGCGGCGAGGCGGGCGGCGAGGCCCTCAAGCGACCCCGTGCCCCGCAGCCTCAGGTCGCCCCCACCGCCACCGGTGAGTTCGGTCACCGACCCCGCCAGCCGGACCCTGCCGCGCACGAGCAGCACCAGCCGGTCGCAGATCGATTGCACGTCCCGCAGGACATGGGTCGAGACGAGGATCGTCTTGCCGTGATCGCGGGCGAGCGCGACGAGTCGGCCGAGCATCGCCCGCCGCTCGAGCGGGTCGAGGCCGTTGGTGGGCTCGTCGAGAATCACGACGGCCGGATCGTGGACAATCGCGGCCGCGAAGGCCACCTTCTGCCTCATCCCGACCGAAAGCGTCTCGACGGCCCGATACCGCTCCTGGCCCGCATCGCACCAGTCGAGCACTTCGTGAGCTCGCCGGAGACCCTCCGTCGCCGGCAGCCCCGAGAGCCGGGCCGCATACTGCACCATCTCCACGCCCGACAGGCCGGGGACGGCGGCGTCGTCCTCGGGTACCACGCCGGTGAGCCGGCGGACGCGCCGCGGATCAACGGCCGGGTCGATCCCGCGCACGCGGACACTTCCCGCGGCGAGCCGCACCAGCCCCAGGATCGCGCGGACGAGCGTGCTCTTGCCGGCGCCGTTGGGGCCCACCAGGCCCGTGATGCCCGCGGGCACGTCGAGCGACACGCGCTCGAGCACGGTCCGGCGGCCGTACCGCTTCGTCACGCCCTCGAGCCGAACCGAAGGGGTGTCGGCCACGGGCAGGCTCACGGGGAACTCCTCGGCCGGCATGGCGGGCGTGACCACGGATGCGGTCAGCCTTCCATGACCTCGGCTTCCTTGGTCCTGGCCAGATCGCCGACGAGCCCCTCGTGCTTCTTGGTCAACTCCTGCACCTCGTCCTTGCACTGCGTGGAGTCGTCTTCGGTCATCGTGCCACCCGCTTCCTCGCCCTCGGCCGCCTTGTTGGCGTCACGGCGGACATTGCGGATCGCCACCCGCGCCTCCTCGGCGAGCTCCTTGATCCGCGCGGTCATCTTGCGGCGTACGTCGGCCGAGAGGGGCGGGATGATGATCCGGATCACCCGGCCGTCGCTCTGCGGGTTGAAGCCCAGGCCGCTGGCCTGGATCGCCTTCTCGATGTCCTTGAGCGTGCCGGGGTCGAAGGGGCGGACCACGATCTGATTGGGCTCGGGAGCGCCGACGTTGGCCAGCGCCTTGATCGGTGTGGGGGATCCGTAGACCTCGACCCGCAGGGTGTCCACGATGCCGGGGTTGGCCCGGCCGGTGCGGATGCCGTTCAAGGCATGGCGGAAGACCTCGACGGCCTTCTCCATGCGTTCCTCGGCGTCGAGCAGGATGTCGTCGGCCGGCATCGGGCGGCTCCTGGGGTGAAGCGTGGATTGTGGCACGGCATCCGCAGCCGGGGCAAGCGGCTCAAGCGGGCTCGGGCTTGCCGGTGCCATCTCACCGGACGTCCAAGGTGACGCGGGCTCGGGGCTGCCCGTGCCATCTCGCCGGACGCTCGCTGCGCCCATCCTGGGCTTCGCTCGCTCCGTGCCAGCTTCGCTCCGGCATCCTGCCTGCGCTCGCTGCCAAGGCCGTCTCGATCGGCACGGGCAACCCCGAGCCGTCCAACGGTCGAAGGGGACTGTACCCGCAGGGGACTGTCCCCTTTCAGCAGTCGCGTCCGAGTTCGTCTAAACGCACGTCGCGCGCCGAAACCGCGCACGAACACGGCCGCCCGGAGGTGCGGCCGGCGGCAGCGGCCGAAGGCCGGAGTGCCGCCAAGGCTGCAGGGGGCACGGATGCCCCTGCAGCCGTTACGAAATGAGCGTGCCGATTCGCTCGCCGGCCACCGCTCGCTCGATGTTGCCCTCACGGCGGTAGTTGAACACCAGGATCGGCATCCGGTGTTCCATGCACTGCGAGATCGCCGTGGCATCCATCACCCGCAGGTTCTGCTCGCGGACCTGCTGGTAGGTGAGGTCGCTGTAGAGCAGGGCGTGCGGGTTTTTCTCGGGATCATCGGAATAGACGCCGTCGACGCGGGTGGCCTTCATCAGGATGTCGGCGCCGAGCTCCAGGGCCCGCTGGGCGGCGGCGGTGTCGGTGGTCACGTAGGGGCTGCCGGTGCCGGCGGCCAGGATCACGATTCGGCCCTTCTCCAGATGCCGCCGGGCCCGGCGGCGGATGTAGGGCTCGGCCACGCCGTCCATCCGGATCGCCGTCATCAGCCGCGTCTGGGCGCCGAGGCTCTCGAGTGCATCCTGGAGCGCCAGGCCGTTGATCACCGTGGCGAGCATGCCCATATAGTGGGCCGTCGCCTCCTGAATGGCGGCGTTGCCGGCCGTGAACGAGCCGCCGCGGAGGATGTTGCCGCCGCCGATCACGACGGCCAACTCCACGCCCCGGCCCACCGCCTGCACCGTCTGCCGGGCGATGTGGACGACCTCGTCCATCGAGATGCCCCGCTCGCCCGCCCGCGCGAAACTCTCACCCGAGAGCTTGAGCAAGACCCGGCGATACGGAGCAGGTGTCATCCGCCCAACCGCCAGTTGTCGATCGCGACCACGTCGATCCCGCTGCCCTTCGCCAGGTTGCCGACCGTCTGTTTCTCGTCCTTGACGAACGGCTGCTCGAGCAGCACGCAGGTGGCGTAGAAGTTCCGCAGCCGACCCTCGATCATCTTGGCGATGATGTTGTCAGGCTTGCCTTCCTTGCGGGCTGCCTCGGTGAGAATCTCCCGCTCCTTGTCCACGATCGCGGCATCGAGATCTTCCTTGCGCACGGTCTTGGGGGCCATGGCGACCACGTGCATCGCGATGTCCTTGGCCACCTCGGCCGCGGCCGGGGCGGCGGCGTTGCCCGAAATCTCGACGAGCGCCGCCTTGGTGCCGTCGTGGTGGGCGTAGCCGCCGCAGGGGGCGTCGATCCGCTTGATCCGGGACAGCTCGAACACCTCCCGCATCCGGTTGAACAGGTCATCCTTGAGTTCGCCCAGGGTCTTGTCGGGATGGGCGTGGCTCTTCTGGGCCATCAGTTCCGCGGGCGACGCCGCTCCGGGGCCGAGAGCCAGCGTCTTGGCGACGTCCTCGCAGAGTGCCTTGAAGTCGGGGCTGCCCGCCACCGGCGGGCTCTCGCACTTCAGTTCGATGATCGCGCCGACGCCCTTGGCCGGGTCGGCGTAGACGGCCAGGCGGCCGCAGGAGGTCTCGCGGTCGGCCCGCATCGACTGGGTCTTGATGCCCTGCTTCCGCAGCCATTCCACCGCCTGGTCGGTGTCGCCGCCGCACTCCGCGAGCGCCTTCTTGCACTCCATCATCGGCAGGCCGGTCTTTTCCCTCAGGGCCATCACGGCGGCCGCGGTGATCTCGGGCATGGTCTCTCCTCTGGTCTCGGGGAGCGGGTGAAGGACAAAAATGCGGAGCTTGCGGTTCGCCGGTGCGGCGAGCCGGCGGGCGACGACGGGCCCGAAAGGGCTGGCGTCAGGTCGTCGGCTTGGGCACCGAGCGCTTGGCCACCATCGGCCTGGCCCGCGGCTTGGGCTTGGACTCACCCTCGGCGGACTCGCCCCCTTCGGCCGCCGCCTGCGACGTGGTGGCGGAATCCGACTTGCCCTCGAGAATGGCGTCGGCGAGCCGACCAGCCACCAGTTCGATGGCCCGGATCGAGTCGTCGTTGCCGGGGATCGGCAGGTCCACCATGTCGGGGTCGCAGTCGGTGTCGATCAGAGCGACGGTCGTGATGCCCATCTTTCGAGCTTCGTTGACGGCGTTCTTCTCCTTCTTGGGATCGAACACCACGAGGCACTCGGGCAACCGCGACAGCGTGCGGATGCCGCCGAGGTTGCGGAGCATCTTGCGGTGCTCGCGCCGCAGCGACGACTGCATCTTCTTGGAATAGGTGGCGAACTTGTCGCTGGGGATCAGCGTCTCGAGTTCCTCGAGGCGGGCCAGCCGATTGCGGATCGTGCGGAAGTTGGTGAGCGTGCCGCCGAGCCAGCGATCGCTGACGTAGGGCATGCCGCAGCGACCCGCCTCGCGGGCGATCGCCTCGGACCCCTGCCGCTTGGTGCCCACGAACAGGATCAGGCTGCCGGTGGCGGCCACCTGCTTGAGATACTTGCGGGCCCGGAGCAACCCACGGATCGTCTCGCGGACGTCGATGATGTGGATGAGGTTCTTGCGGCCGTGGATGTAGGGCCGCATCTTCGGGTTCCAGCGGCTGGCACGGTGGCCGAAATGCACGCCGGCTTCGATCAGTTCCTGGGCCAGGACGTTCGACACGCGGGATGACTTCCTTGGAAAGTGGGGGCTGGGACGGTGTTCGGGCGGGGGAAAGCGAGCCCCGGAAAATATCGGCTTTTCGCAGGGAATGTCAATCGGCCATGCTCGGCGGCGAGCCGGGAAGCGGGAGCGAGGGCTTTCCCCGGGCCGCGAAACGCCGCGAGGCTTGAATCGCCCGGAAATCGCGAACTAGACTCCGCTCGGCGATTTTCGGGCCTGACGACCAGCCGGGCCGAGGGTTGCCAGCACCCTCCGGCCCCCCCATGCGCCACGTCCTCTCCGCCACC
>CAMCPF010000029.1 GCA_945876515.1 Candidatus Kuenenia stuttgartensis | reverse complement strand
GAACAGCCGTATCTCGGTGGCGGCGGTTACGTGCCCTGCCGGCGGCCGCTTTCGACGTACGCGGCAATGATCACCCGGATGGACCGGGAGGTGGGCCGGATCGTGGGGCTGCTCGAGGAACTGGGCCTGGCCGACGAGACGATCTTTGTGTTTTCAAGCGACAACGGCGCGACGTTTCCCGGCTGCGGTGGGATCGACACCGGCCGATTGAAGAGCAACGGCGACCTCCGGCAGTGGAAGGGCTCGCCCTACGAGGGGGGCCTGCGGGTGCCCACGGCGATCGTGTGGCCCGGGAAGATCCCCGCCGGGAAGACGCTGGCCGCCCCGACCGGCTTCGAGGACTGGATGCCCACCCTGCTCGACCTCGCCGGTCTTCATGACAAGATTCCAGCAGGTGGCGACGGCGTGAGCCTGGCGGCAGCGCTCGAGGGGAAGGCGGCGGCCCCGGCCGACCGCTTCCTCTACCGCGAGCTGACCGAAGGGAAGTGGCAGGCCGTCACCGACGGCCGCTGGAAGGCGGTGCGGAGGGCGGCCGGGCCGAAGCAGCCCGAGCGGGCCAAGCCGACCGAGCTCTTCGACCTCTCCACGGATCCGTCGGAGAACGCCGACGTGGCGGCGGCGCATCCCGAGGTCGTCCGGCGGCTCGAGGCCCTGATGGACCGCGAGCACGTGCCGCATCCCGACTGGCCGCTGCCCTTCGCTGACGCAGCCTCGCGGCGGGGCGGCACGCAACCGACGGCGGCCGCGCGTGCGAAGCGGCCCAACATCCTCTTCATCCTCGCCGACGACCAGAGCCCCTTCGACCTCAAGGCCTACGATCCGGCGTCACGGCTGGAGACACCGGTGCTCGATGCGCTCGCGGCCAGGGGCTGCGTGCTCGACGCCGCCTACCACATGGGCTCCTTCTCGGGGGCCGTCTGCACGCCTTCGCGGCACATGATCATGACCGGCCGCTCCGTCTGGCACCTGCCGATCGGTCCGGGAGGCGGGAAGAAGGGCAAGCTCGGTGCCTCGGCCGGTGAGCGCCGCTGCCCGGCCGACATCGAGGACCAAGTGCTCGCGGCTGTGTTCAACGCCGCGGGATACGCCACGATGCGGACCTGCAAGCAGGGCAACAGCTACGAGGGGGCCAACAAGCGGTTCACCGTCCGCCACGATGCCACCAAGCGGGAGGCCACGGCCGAAGGAGGCAGCGCCTGGCACGCCGACCGCGTACTCGACTTCCTCGTGGCCCGCGAGGCCGCCGGCGACACCGATCCCTTCCTCATTTACTATGGCTTTTCCCACCCGCACGACACCCGCGACGGCACGCCCGAGTTGCTCGCCAAGTACGGGGCCACGAACCACACCGACCAGTCCCGCCCCCCGCCGCTCGACGCGAAGCAGCCGCCGCTGCCGGCCAACTGGCTCCCTAAGCACCCCTTCGACAACACGGAGATGGACGTCCGCGACGAGAAGGCCGTGAGCGGGGTCTGGCGGCGGCGGGACGAGGCCACGATCAGGAACGAGCTCGGCCGTGAGTTCGCCTGCAGCGAGAACATCGACCTTCAGATCGGCCGCGTGCTCGACAAGCTCCGGGCGATGGGCGAACTCGACAACACCTGGATCGTCTACACGGCCGACCACGGGATGGCGATCGGCCGCCACGGCCTGCAGGGCAAGCAGAACCTCTACGAGCCCACCTGGCGGGTGCCGCTGATCGTGGCCGGCCCCGGCGTGAAGCCCGGCAGCCGAGCCCCCGGCAACGTGTATCTGGCCGACGTGCTCGCCACGCTCTGCGAGATCGCGGGGATCACGCCGCCGGCCACCAACGAGGGCACGAGTTTTCTCCCGGTGCTCACCGGCGAGAAGCCGGTGATCCGCGAGGTGCTCTACGGCGCCTACTCCGGCGGGGCGAAGCCCGGCATCCGGTGCGTGCGGCAGGGCGACTGGAAGCTCATCAAGTACGAGTCGCCGGCCGGGGGACTCGTGACGCAGCTCTTTAACCTCCGGGAAAACCCTGCGGAGTTTCTCGCCGAGCACCACGATCCCGCCGTCACGGCCGTGTCCCACGCCTCGCCCGCCCCTCACCAGAAGAACCTCGCCGACGACCTGGCCCACGCCGAGAAGCGCCGCGAGCTCGAAGCCCTGCTGTTGGCCGAGATGCAGCGGCTCCACGACCCCTACCGGTTCTCCGACCAGCCGCGGGAGGAGGCCACACCATGATCACTCAAGCACCCATTGAAATGATCACTCCAAAACGTCACCGCCAGCCTCCTCTGCAGGTCGTCCAGCGAGGGGTAGCCCATGCCAATCGAGCGGCGTAGGAAACCGAGCGCAGCCGGGACGGCGAAAGCGAGGTTTCCTCCGAGCGAGCGAAGGGCAGGATGCCCGGAGCGAGCGTCCGGCGAGATGGCACGGGCTACCCCGGCTCACCCACCGTCACCACGGATCTTTCCGATGAGAACATTTTTCCTGGCGGCATTGTTCACGATTGGTCTCGCCTCGCTGGCCGCCGCCGAGGACTTCTCCCGGTACGGACTCAACCTCAAGACCGCCCCCCGGCCGTCGGCCTGCGCGCCGGTCGCCACGACGCTGCCGCTGGAACTCCGTAAGGGCGACCACGTCTGCCTGATCGGCAACACGCTGTTCGAGCGGGCGGCCCTGTTCGGCGACATCCCGGCCACGCTCCACGCTGCCTTCCCGGACAAGGAGCTGGTCGTCCGCACGCTCGCCTGGTCGGCCGACGAGGTTGATCTCGCCCCCCGGCCCGACAACTTCGCCGACCTCGAGCAGCACCTCACGTTCTGTAAGGCCGACGTGATCCTGGCGGCCTACGGGTTCAACGAGTCGTTCGCCGGGCCGGAAGGCCTGCCGGCCTTTCGGGACAAGCTGGCCGCCTTCTTGGACCGGCTCACCGGCCACACCTTCAACGGCAAGACGGCCCCCCGGGTGGTGCTCGTCTCGCCGATCGCCTGCGAGAACGTCCCCGGCGTGGCGGCCGCGGACATGAACAACCCGAACCTGGCCGCCTACACCGCCGCGATGCGGGAGGTGGCGGCGGCGAAAGGGGTGGCGTTCGTGGACGTGTTCGCGCCCACGCTCGGGCTGCTGGCCGATCCCGCCGCCGAGCTCTCGATCAATGGCTGCCACCTCTCGCGGGCCGGCTACGAGGCCTTTGCCGGGATTCTGTTCCGGGGGCTGTTCGGCGTTGAAGTGCCACCGGTCACGCCGCCGCTCAAGGCCGCGGTCGTCGATCTCGAGCGGCAGTTCTTTCGCCGCTACCGGCCGCTCAACACCTTCTACTACACCGGAGACCGCAACAAGTCGTACGGCTATCTCGACTTCCTGCCGGCGCTGCGGAACTTCGACCTGATGTGTGTCGCCCGTGACCGGCGGATCCACGACCTCGCAGCCGGCCGGCCGGTGGAGGGCACGGTGGACGACTCGAACCTACCGCCACTGCCGCCGGTGAACGAGACCCGCGGCGCGAACGAATGGCTCTCGGCCGCCGACGAGCGGAAGGCGTTTCAGGTCGATCCGCGGTTCGAGGTCGAGTTGTTCGCCGGCGAGGAGCAGTTCCCCGAGATCGCGAATCCCATCCAGTGCCGCTGGGACACGCGGGGCCGGCTCTGGGTGAGCACCTCGCAGGCCTATCCCCACGTCTACCCCGGCGCGGAGCCCGCGGACCGGCTCGTGATCCTCGAGGACACCGACGGCGACGGCAAGGCCGACACCTCGAAGGTGTTCGCCGACGATCTGCACCTGCCGCTATCCTTCGAGTTCGGTGCCGGCGGGGTGTTCGTCTCGGAGCAGCCACACCTGACGTTCTTGGCCGACACCGACGGCGACGATCGGGCCGACGTCCACGAGGTGGTGCTCTCGGGTTTCGGCACCGAGGATTCCCACCACTCGCTGCACGACTTCATCTGGAGCCCCGACGGGGCGCTCTTGTTTCGGGAGTCGATCTTCCATCACTCGCAGGTCGAGACTCCGTACGGCCCGGTCCGCCAGCAGAACAGCGGCTGGTTCCGCTACGAGCCGCGGAGCCACCGGCTGACGAGTTTCGGCACCTACCCCAGCACGAACCCCTGGGGCGTGGCCTTCGACCCCTGGGGCAACCACGTGGCCAGCCACCCGATCTTCGCCGAGGCCTTTCACTCGCTCGACCCGCCCTACCCAGTGCAGAACCCGGCGCCGGCTGGCCTGCAGGCCTACTCGGGCACCTGCGGCCAGGCCTTCGTCGATACGCCGGGCTTTCCGTCGGAGTTGCAGGGGGGCTTCGTCAAGGCCCGCTATAAGCCGACCAACCGGATCGAGATCCATCGCTGGCTCGAAGGGGAGTTCGGGTTCACCGAGAAGTACGTGAGCGACCTGCTCTTCTCCACGAACCTGAGCTTCATTCCGGTCGATCTCCACTTCGGCCCGCGCGGTGATCTGTTCATCGTGGACTGGTACAACCCCGTGAAGGGGCACGCTCAGTACTCGCTCCGCGACAGCCGGCGCGACCGGGAGTCGGGCCGGATCTGGCGGGTGACGGCCAAGGGGCAGCGGGTGCCTCCACTGCCGGCGATCGCGACCGCCTCCACCGATGAGCTGGCCGCGTTCCTGGGCCACCGCGAGGGCCGGGTGCGCTCCCTCGCCACCCGGGAACTGGCCGCCCGTGACCGGGCCTCCGCCGAGCAGGCCATCGACCACTGGCTCGACTCACTCGCGGCCGACGATCCGCTCCGCGAACGCAAGCTCGTCGAGGGCATGTGGGCCCTCTCCACGGTCGGTGCGGTGCGGCCGGAGTTGCTTGCGGCGCTCGCCGGCTCTACCGACCACCACGTGCGGGCCGCGGCCATTCGGCAGCTCCGGTTCTGGCATGCCTCGCTGCCTGACCGGCACGAGCTTCTGGCCCGGGCGGCGGCCGATCCGGCAGGCCTGGTGCGGCTCGAGGCGGCGATCACCGCAAGCTGGATCGGCACGCCCGAGGCCCTGGCGAGCCTCGAGGAGATCCTGCGCCGCCCGCTCGGTGGCCACCTGGCCTACGCGGCAGCTTCTGCCGCCCGCTCGGCGCCGCTCTCCCGCCACTGGAAGTCTGACCCGGCCTCGCCCATCCCGGCGCTCTTGAAACGGATGGAGAAGGCCACCGCGATCAGGCCCCCCAAGCCCTCGAAGGCCGAGGCCACGTTCGATGCCCGCAAGGAGCTCGCCACGGTCGAGATCTCCTGCCAGCCCGAGCGGATGCTGTTCACTCAGGATGCGTTCACGGTCCGGCCGGGTCAGCCGGTGAAGCTCGTGTTCACGAACCCCGACGCCACCGACCACAACCTCGTGATCGTGAAGCCGGGGTCGCTCGCCGAGGTGGGCGTCGCGGCCAATGAGATGGCCCGCGATCCCAAGAACGCCACCGGCGATTTTCTCCCCGAGTCGAAGCGGGACCAGATCGTGGCCGCCACGCCGATGATCGGCCCGACCCGCAAGGCGCTCGTCCACGTGCTCCGCTTCGAATCGCCGACCGAGCCCGGCGTCTACCCGTATGTCTGCACCTTCCCCGGCCACTGGATCGTGATGAACGGGCGGATGGTGGTGGCCGACGATGCGAGCCAGGCCGAGCGGCTCCTGGCCGAGTGCCGGCCGAAGGTCGTCCGGGCCTGGACGAGCGACGACTTCGAGACCGTCACGACACCGACCGACCCGGCGGCGGTCGAGCGGGGTTTTCATGCGTTCGTGAAGGCGCAGTGCTCACAGTGCCACGTGGCTGCCGGCCACGGCGTGAACCTGGGGCCGAACCTCGTCGAGACGGTGAAGAAGCGGCGGGGCCGGGAGCTCCTCGAACACATCCTCGAGCCGTCACGGGAGATCGGCGAGGGATATCGGACCGTGCAGTTCGTGCTCGAGAGCGGCCGGGTGGTCTCAGGCGTGGTCACGGGCGAGACGGACGAATCGCTCCGGGTGACGCCGAATCTGCTCGTGCCGGAGAGCGTGGTCACGATCCCCAAAAGCCAGGTCGAGGAACGGGTGGCGTCGCGGGTCTCGCCGATGCCGGCGGGGCTCGTCAACGTGCTCGAGCGGGAGGAGATCCTCGATTTGCTTGCCTTCCTCGAGGCGGGCGAGAACCTGCCCGCGGGCCTGCGGCATGGGGCCGGCCACTCGGCACCGGGATCGAAGCCTGCGGCTGGCGCTGCCGCGCCAACGGGCGAGCCCCCTGCCGCCACCACCATCCCCTCGACGCGAGCCGTTGCAACCCCGCCGAACGTGGTCGTGATCTTCATCGACGACCTCGGCTACGGCGACATCGGTCCCTTCGGCGCCACGCGACAGAAGACGCCGAACCTCGACCGGATGGCGGCCGAGGGGAGGAAGTTCACGAGCTTCTACGCGGCGCCGGTCTGCTCGGTGTCGCGGGCACAGCTGCTGACCGGCTGCTATGGCCCGCGTATCGGCACGACGGGCGTCTATTTTCCGGCCGGGCCCGAGGGGCTGAATCCGGCTGAGGTCACGATCGCCGAGCGGCTCAAGCCCCTCGGCTACGCCACCGCCTGCTTCGGCAAGTGGCACCTGGGCGATCAGCCCGAGTTCCTGCCCACCCGCCAGGGCTTCGACCGCTACCTCGGGATTCCCTACTCCAACGACATGCAGCGGGTGGCGGCGGAGACTGGCGAGCGGGTGGTGCCGCTGATGCGAGACGAAAAGGTCGCCGAACTGCTCACCGACGAGGCCCAGCGGGGAATCGTTGAACGACTCACGGAGGAGACGGTGGCCTTCATCCGCGACTCGAAGGACAAGCCGTTCTTCGTCTACCTGCCGCACACCGCCGTCCACCTGCCGCTGTTCCCCGGCGAGAAGTTCCGCGGCCGCACCGGCAACGGCCCGTTCGGTGACTGGGTCGAGGAGGTGGATTGGAGTGTGGGGCAGGTGCTCGATGCCGTGCGCGAGCATGGCCTCGACGAGAAGACGCTCGTGATCTTCACGAGCGACAACGGGCCGTGGGTCGGTCCGGTCAAGGACTTCACGTCCGCCGGACCGCTGCGGGGCAGCAAGGGGAGCACCTGGGAAGGGGGCGTCCGCGTGCCCACGATCGCCCGCTGGCCCGGCCGGATTCCCGCCGGCACCGCCTGCGACGTGGTCGCGGGCACGATCGACTTGTTGCCGACGTGCGTGTCGCTCGCCGGTGCCGCGGTTCCGGCCGAGCCGGTGATCGATGGTCGCGACATCTCGGGGTTGCTCTTCGGCACGGCCGTCGAGTCGCCCCGAGAGGCCCAGGCCTACTTCTCGGGCAACGAGCTGCAGGCGGTCCGACAGGGCCGCTGGAAACTCGCCATCGCCGGCCAGCCGGAGGGCATGGGCCGCAAGGGGGAGAAGCTGCCGGCCTCGCTCGATCAGCCACGGCTCTACGACCTCGAAGCCGATCTCGGTGAGACGACCGACGTTGCGGCCGCCAATCCCGAGGTCGTGGAGCGGCTTCGTGGGGTGGCCGGGCGAGTGGCGGCCGAACTCGCGGATCCCAAGAGCACCGCCCGGCGGCCACCCGGCCGCGCGGAGAACCCGACCACGCTCTATCCCGTCCGCCGTCAGCAAAAGCCTGCGGCGGGGAAGAAGCCGGCCCGGGCCGCGTCGTTCAGCCGCCCGGCGGAGGTGGCGCCCGCGGCCGCGGCGTCTCAATCCCGACCGAACATCGTTTTGTTTCTGGCCGACGACCTCGGCTACGGCGAGCTCGGCTGCTCTGGCAACCCGGCGGCCATCACCCCGAACCTTGACCGGTTCGCCGCCGAGGGCCTGAGACTCACCGACTGCCACTCCGCCTCGAGCGTCTGCTCCCCGTCGCGATCGAGCCTCTTGACCGGCCGCACGCCCTACCGCAACGGCGTGTTCACCTGGATTCCCGAGGGCAGCCCGATCCATCTCCGCACGAGCGAAATCGCCCTCCCCAAGCTCTTGCGGGCAGCGGGGTATGACACTTGCCACGTCGGTAAGTGGCACCTGAACGGCAGGTTCAACTCCCCCGAGCAGCCGCAGCCCGACGCCCACGGCTACGACTGGTGGCTCGCCACCCAGAACAACGCCGCCCCCAGCCATGCCTTCCCGAAGAACTTCGTCCGCAACGGCAAGGCCATCGGGAAGGTGGACGACTACTCGGCGCCGTTCATCGCCCAGGAGGCGGCCACGTGGCTGCGGGAGCAGCGGGACCCGAAGAAGCCGTTTTTCCTCGCCGTCTGGACGCACGAGCCGCACTACCCGATCGCGGCGGCCGAGCGGTACGAGAAGCTGCATGCAGCGATCGCCGACCGCGAGGAGCGGACCTATCGGGCCAACATCACCCAGCTCGACGACGCCTTCGGCACGGTCATGAAGGCGCTCGACGAGCAGGGCGTGGCCGACGACACGCTCGTGTTCTTCACGAGCGACAACGGCCCCGAGGGGGCGGGCGACAAGGGGCCGGGGCGGGGTCTCGCCGGGCCACTCCGCGGCCGCAAGCGGTCGATGTACGAGGGGGGGCACCGCGTGCCGGGAATCGTGCGCTGGCCCGGGAAGGTTGAACCGGGGACCACGAGCGACGTGCCGGTAATCGGCAGCGACTTCTTTCCCACGGCGCTTGCGGCCGCGGGCGTGGAGCCACCCGCGGGGGTGAAGCTCGACGGTACGAACCTGTTGCCGGCGCTCGCGGGCGGGCCGGTCGAGCGGCCGGTGCCCATGTATTGGCGGTGGGGTGGGACGGTGGCCTACCGGGAAGGCCCCTGGAAGATCGTGGTGGACGAGAAGCTCGAGAAGCCCGAGCTCTACGATCTCGGAAGCGACGTCGCGGAGCGGACCGACCTGGCCGGACGGGAGCCCGAGCGGCTCTCGGCCATGATGACGCGGCTGCGGGCCATGACCGCCGAACTCGCGGCCGAGGCGCCCGCGTGGCCGGCCGGCGAGAAGAAGCGCGAACGAAAGAAAAAGGCGGCGGCAGCGCCGGTCACGCGACCAAACGTGCTCCTCATCTGCGTGGACGACCTCAAGCCGGCGCTCGGCTGCTATGGCGACCGAGCGGCCAGGACTCCGCAGATCGACGCCCTCGCCGCGCGGGGCGTGCGGTTCGAGATGGCCTACTGCAACCAGGCGGTCTGCGCCCCCTCCCGTAATGCGCTCCTGACAGGCCTACGGCCGGGCACGCTTGGCATCTACGATCTCGGCACCAACTTTCGGCTCGCGGCCCCCGAAGCGGTCACGCTGCCGCAGGCCTTTCGGGCCGCGGGCTGGCGCACCGAGGCGATCGGCAAGCTATTTCACGTCGGCCATGGCAACCGCGACGATGCCGCGTCGTGGGAGGTGCCGCACACGAACCCGAAGGCGGTCGCCTACGTCCGGCTTGAGAATCAGCCCCCGCCCGACACCCGGCCCACCGCCGCCCGGCGGAAGTCGTCGGATCGTCCGCGGGGCGCGGCCACCGAATCGGCCGACGTGCCCGACGAGACCAGGAACCTGGCGGCCATCGAGCCGGAGACGGCCGCGACGCTCAGGCGACTGCTTGCCGCCGAGCCCGAGCCCAGGCCGCAGTGGCGGCCGGCTCCGGAAGCGGCCGCCGGGAACCGGTGACGCCCTTGGCCACCGCGGTGTGTATCCTGTGCCCCATCCGGCGGGCAGCCGGCTGCGAGGAGGGTGATCGAATGACCGAGGGCGAGGCACGCGGGCAGCGGACGGCGGCACCGGCGAGCCGGCTGGGCCTGGCGATGTTCGGACTCTATGTGCTCCTCTACGGCGGCTTCATCACGCTCGTGCTCGTGCGGCCCGATCTCGTGGCCGAACGGCCCTTCGGCGGCGTGAACCTGGCGATCGCCTGCGGGCTGGGGCTGATCCTGGCGGCGGTGCTGCTCTCCGTCGTGTACATGGTCGCCCGGGCAGGCCGCTAGGAGACGCATCGGCCGCATGCTCCACGACACATCCCCGCTGTCCGTCGGCATCTTCACGGCCTTCGTGGCCGGCGTGCTCTGGCTCTCGTTCCGACTCGGCCGCAAGGGGCAGTCGGCTCAGGGCTACTACGCCGCGCACGGGCAGGTGCACTGGGCGGTCAACGGGATCGCCTTCGCCGGCGACTACCTCTCGGCGGCGTCGTTCCTGGGCATCTGCGGGATGATCGCCTTCCACGGCTACGACGGGTTTCTCTACTCGATCGGCTTTCTGGCTGGCTGGGTGGTGGCGCTGTTCGTGATCGCCGAGCCGATCAAGGCGCTGGGCAAGTTCACCTTCGCCGACGCCCTCGACGCCCGGTTCGACAGCCGCGGCATCAAGCTGGCCGTGGCGATCTCGACGCTCGTGGTCAGCATCTTCTATCTCATTCCGCAGATGGTCGGGGCGGGGTCGCTCGTGACGCCGCTGTTGGGCCTGCCACACTGGGCCGGGGTGATCCTCGTGGGCGTGGCCGTGACCATGATCGTCGTCACGGCGGGGATGGTGAGCACCACCTGGGTGCAGTTCATCAAGGGGTCGCTGCTCGTGCTCTTCTGCGGGGTGCTCACGGTGCTGATCCTCGGGCGAGGCCTGGCCGTGAACGCCGGCCGTTCCGGGCCCGTGGACCTCGCGCCGCAGGTCCGCACCGTCCGGCCCGACGGCACGGTGCTCGTGGACGGGAAGCCGCAGGGGCCAGACCACGACCTCCGCCCGGTCGGCACGCTCACGCGGCTGCCCGAGCGGTTTGGCGATGCACCCTCGACCGGCCCGCTCGGGCCGCTCGCCTACTTGTCCGCGCTCGAAGACTCCACGGTGGTCGTCTGGGAGAAGTCCACCCGGACCGACGCTGAGGGCACGCACGACACATTCACACCCCGGGAGCGGCCCGCCGCGGAGTTGCTCCGGCCGGGGGGCTACTTCAAGGGACTCGCCGGCAAGACGCTCGCGGGCCGGCTCGACTTCGCCAGCCTGATGCTCGCGCTCTTCTGCGGCACGGCTTCGCTGCCGCACAACCTGATCCGCTACTACACCGTCAAGGACGCCGCCGCCGCCCGGAAGAGCACGGTCGTGGGGATCGCGGCGATCGGCGGCTTCTACGTGCTCACGCTCTACCTCGGCCTGGGGGCGATGACCTCGGGCGCCCTCGATCCCACCGACACCAACATGGCCGCCCCGCTCTTGGCCAAGTCGTTCAGCGAGACCCTGTTCGCGGTCATTTCGGCGATCGCGTTCACGACCGTGCTGGGCACGGTGAGCGGCCTGATCATGGCCGGCAGCGGCGCGGTGGCCCACGACCTCGTGGAAAACGTTTGCGGCGTGCGGATGACCGATCACGAGAAGGTGCGGGTCGGCAAGCTCGCGGCGGTGGCCCTGGGGATCGTGGCGATGGCCCTGGGGATCCTGTTCAAGGGGTTCAACGTGGGGTTCCTCGTGGGCTGGGCCTTCAACATCGCGGCCAGCGCCAACCTGCCGGCGCTCGTGATGCTGCTCTTCTGGCCACGGACCACGAAGCAGGGGATCATCGCCGCGGTCACGGTCGGCATGATCGCCTCACTGGGCTGGATCCTGCTCTCGGCCGACACCTTCGAGAAGGTCTATGGGCTGCCCGGCAGCCTCGCCCCCATGCCTTTCAGCCAGCCCGGTCTGGTCACGATCCCGCTCGGGTTCCTCGTGCTCGTCGTGGTCTCACTCCTCACGCCGCCTCCCGTCCCCGCCCGTCGCTAGACGCCATCCGCTCATGCCCCGCAAGAAGCCCCCCCCGCCGCGTCGCGCCGTGATCCGCTGCACGGCCGAGCACCTCCCGGTGATCCGCGAGATCCTGAACGACGCCATCCTCAACACGACCGCCCTCTACGAGTACGCACCCCGCACCGCGGAGAGCATGCGGGAGTGGTTCGCCGTGCGCGAGCAGGGCGGAATCCCGGTGATCGGGATCGAATGGGAGCCAGGGGTGCTCGCCGGCTTCGCCACCTGGGGGCCCTTTCGGCCGCGGGCCGCCTACAAGTATTCAGCCGAGCACTCGGTCTACGTGGCCGAGCAGTTCCGCGGCGAAGGAGTGGGCCGGCAGCTGATGCAGGCGATCATCGGCGAGGCGAGACAGAAGGATCTCCACATGCTGATCGCCGGCATCGACGCCACGAATGTGGCGAGCATCGCCCTGCACAGCTCGCTCGGCTTCCGCTGCTGCGGCACCGTCCGCGAGGCGGGCTTCAAGTTCGGCCGCTGGCTCGATCTGGAGTTTTGGCAGTTGCTGCTCCCGACGCCGGAGCACCCGGTGGACGGGTGACGGGGACGGCCCCCTGAGGGGGCTTCACACCCGCGGCAGCTCGTAGCCCTTGCGATACTCGCGGGTGAAGAGCCGATTGGCCTCGGGATCGTTCGATGCCTCGGTCACGGGGTCGATCGTGAGCGTGCGACCGAGGGTGAGCTTCGTCTCGGAGAAGTTCACGTCGTTGGCAGCGAGATGCGCTTCGAAGCTCTCCAGGGTCTGCCGCACGCGCGGGTCGTCGGCCGCCAGGCTCGGGCGGGTGCCCGGCTCGACGACCTCGCCCAGCATCCAGGAGACGTTGCCCAGGTGGGCGAGCGCGCTCGACAGGTGCCCCTCCTCGATCTCGAGGTTGAGATCCTCCCGCCGCCGGCTCTTGACCGCCTTGATGAAGTTGTCGTAGTGGTTCTGGTCGCTGCCGCCCGACCACTTGGCGAGTTCCTTTCCGTCATGGTCGAAAGCCACACCAGAGGTGTAGTTGGGGGCCACGACATAGCCCTCGGTGCCCCACCAGATGTTGGCCACGCCCAGGGGGCCGGCCTCGAGCCCGTAGGTCTCAGGCGACTTGATCTCCAGGCCGCGCACGTCCGAGACGAGGAGGCAATCGTCCCACTGGTAGATCGTCACCTGGCTGTTGGCCACGTCGCCGTTGTCGACGTAGCCCAGCCGCCCCCCGAGGCTCACGACCCGCCGCGGCAGGTCCTTCTTGCCCAGGCCCCACCGGGCCTTGTCGAGCTCGTGCGGGTTCTGGTTGCCGAGGTCGCCGTTGCCGGTGCGGTGGTCCCAGTGCCAGTCGTAGTGGAGCCTCTTGCGGATCGGCACCTCGGCCGGGGCGGGCCCGGCCCAGAGGTCGAAGTCGAGGCCTTGCGGAATTGGCGCCGGCGTGTCCACGAGGCCGATGCTCGGCCGCCGCTTGTAGCAGAGCGCGTGGGCCAACTTCACCTTCCCGATCTTGCCGCTGGTCACGAACTCCACCGCCTGCCGCATCCCCGGCATGCTGCGGCTCTGGGCCCCCATCTGGCAGATCCGGCCGAGCTTCCGCGCCCAGTCGACCATCACCCGGCCCTCGAGCACGTTGTGGCTGCAGGGCTTCTCGACGTAGACGTCCTTGCCGGCCTGCATGGCCCAGATCGTCATCAGGGCGTGCCAGTGGTTGGGGGACGCGATCGAGATCGCATCGATGTCGTCGCGCTCGAGCAGCCGGCGCATGTCCCGCTCGAAGGCAGGCTTTTTGGGCAGCTGGGCGAACCGCTTCTCGTACTTCGCCGCCACGCCAGGGTCGCAGTCGCAGATCGCCACGAGCTCCGTTTCGGGGTTGGCCAGCCAGCCGCCGATGTGGCTGCCGCCGCGGCCGTTGGCCCCCACGACCGCGACCCGCACCCGCTCGTTGGGACCGGCTGCGGCGGGCCGCTCGGCCCGGGCGCGGGCCGGGGGCAGGCAGGCGAAGCTCGCG
>CAMCPF010000028.1 GCA_945876515.1 Candidatus Kuenenia stuttgartensis | reverse complement strand
TGAGCACGTTGACGACCCCGAACTGCAGGACTTCTATCGAGGCCTGTTCGAGTCGGAGGCCCGCCACCACTCGACCTACGTCAGGCTCGCCGCCGGCTTCGCCCCGGAGGAGACCGTGCGGGAACGGCTCAAGGAACTTGCCGCCGCCGAGGCGGCGATCATCGAGCAGGGCGACCCGCTGCCGCGAATGCACAGCTGACGCCACGGGCCCTCGGCACTCCCGGCGAAGCCACCGGAATCTGATGACCGCCCTCCAGCCCGCTGCCGGCGCCGCTCGCTTATCCGTCTGGCACCGGCTACCCGTCACGGAACTGATCGCCGGCGGCGCCGTGCTCGCGCTCGCGGCCTGGGCCGTGATCCACTGGTCGGGCGCGGCCGCGCGGCCCGTGTCGCTGGGGCCGCTCGACCCGAGCCGACTGTTCCCAGGCCGGGGGCTCGTGCTCGCCGACCTACCGCTGGTGCTGATGCTCCTGATCGGCGGGATCCCGCTCGTGGGCGACCTGGCGGGCAAGCTCGTCACCGGCACCTTCGGCTCTGATCTCCTGGCCGGAATCTCGATCGTCACGAGCATCCTCCTGGGGGAATACCTGGCCGGCGTGCTCGTGGTGCTGATGCTCTCGGGCGGCGAGGCGCTCGAGCGCCGGGCGGTGAGCCGGGCTGGCGACGTGCTCGCGGCGCTGGCCCGCCGGATGCCGTCGCTGGCCCACCGCAAGGCCGACGGCCAGCCCGTCGACGTGCCGCTGGCCGAGGTCGTGGTCGGGGATCTGGTCATCGTGTTGCCGCACGAGATCTGCCCGGTGGACGGCACGGTCATCTCCGGCCGCGGCACGATGGACGAAAGCTACCTCACGGGGGAGCCCTATCGCACACCCAAGGCCCCGGGCTCGGCCGTGTTGTCCGGGGCGATCAACGGCGAGTCGGCCCTCGAGATCCGCGCCGACCGCGTGGCCGCCGACAGCCGCTACGCCAAGATCATGGCGGTGCTCGAGACGAGCGAGTCGCGCCGCCCCCGACTGCGACGGCTGGCCGATTCGCTCGGGGCCCTGTACACGCCGCTGGCACTCGCCGTGGCGGTGGCCGCCTGGTGGGCCAGCGGCAGCCCGACGCGGTTCCTGGCGGTGCTCGTCGTGGCCACCCCATGCCCGCTCTTGATCGCGATTCCGGTGGCGATCATCGGCGCCGTCTCGCTGGCGGCCAAGCGGGGAATCGTGATCCGCGACCCGGCCGTACTCGAGCGGCTCGACACCTGCCGGACCGCGATCTTCGACAAGACCGGCACGCTCACCTACGGCGAGCCGCGACTGACCGACGTGATCGCCGTCTCGTCTCGGCCGGCCGATGACGCGCTCGCGCTGGCCGCGAGCCTGGAGCAGTATTCCCGGCATCCGCTGGCGGCGGCGGTGGTCGCGGCCGCCGCGGAGCGGTCGCTCGCCCGCGGCCAGGTCGAGGAGGTGGCCGAGAAGCCGGGGCAGGGGCTCGTGGGCCGCGTGATCGCCCCCACGGGCCGCGGGCACGCCGTCGCGATCACCAGCCGCCACAAGCTCGCCGCCCGCGATCCGGCCGGTGGGGCCCGGCTGCCGCCGCAGGCCGGGGGGCTGGAGTGCGTGGTGGTGGTGGATGGCGAGGCCGCCGCGGTGCTCCGGTTTCACGATTCGCCGCGGGCCGACGGCCGGCCCTTCATCGACCACCTCCAGCCCGCCCACGGCCTCTCGCGGGTGATGCTCGTCTCGGGCGACCGCGAGAGCGAGGTCCGCTGGCTCGCCGAGATGGTGGGGATCGACGAGGTCCACGCCGAGGTTCCGCCCGAGGGCAAGCTCGCGATCGTCGAGGAGGCGGTGAGGCAGGCGCCGACCCTGTTCGTGGGCGACGGCATCAACGACGCGCCGGCGCTCGCCGCCGCCACCGTCGGGATCGCGATCGGCACTGCCAGCGACGTCACGGGCGAGGCGGCCGGGGCGGTCGTGATGGACCAGTCGCTCGAGCGGATCGACGAGTTGTTTCACATCGCCCGCCGCATGCGGTCGATCGCGCTCGAAAGCGCCGTCGGCGGCATGGCTGCGAGCCTGGTGGGCATGGGATTCGCCGCCGCGGGCCTGCTGCCACCGGCGGCCGGCGCACTCGTGCAGGAGGCGATCGACGTGGCCGCCGTCTTGAACGCCCTGCGGGTCTCGTGGCGGCCGGGCAGCCTGACCGACTACTGACCCGGCTTAGCGACCTCGGGCCATGACGCGGCCGCCGCGAAGGGCGACGATGCCGGCCACCACCGTGGCCGCCACCGTCACGACCCGCCGCATCACCGCCTCGACCTGCCGGCTGCGGCGCTCGCCCGTGGCACACCAGGTGGCAAAATGCTCGCAGTTGGCGACCACGGGGCAATAGCCGTCGCGGCCCACGAGGGCAGCCGCCCGCCGGGCGACTTCCTCGGGCGGAAACGTGGCCAGCGGCTCGATCGTCGGCCGCACCTGCTGGCCGTCGGCGAACTCCTCGAGCGAGGTCCGCACCACGCTGCCGCCACCGAAGGGGTTGCGGAAGTCGTGGGGCCGGGCATGGACGACCGTGCCGTCGCCCATGTCGACGCCGTGATGCCAGTAGGCGACGACCGTGCCGGCCAGCCACCGCCGCACCTCTATTCGCTCCCCAACTGCCATCTGCAGCGTCTCCCACGCCTTCAATCGAGGGCCTACTTAGGGCCGCAAAATCGCCAGGATTCTACGCGGTGGCCCCCGTTTCTGTTCATCCGCGACTCACCTCACCTGGCCAGTGTGAAATTTTCATGTGCCCCCTGCAGCCGCTTGTTCACCCCCCGATAACGCCCTACGTTAACGGCTTTCCAGCAGGACGCCCCGGAACCGGCCACCATGGAATTTTTTGACGCGATCGGCACGCTCTCCACGGGCCAGATCGTCTTGCTCATCGTGGCCCTCGCTATCGCCTTCGGCTTCGAGTGCATCAACGGCTTCCACGACACGGCCAACGCCGTGGCGACGGTGATCTACACCAAGTCGCTCAAGCCCACGCCCGCGGTCGTCTGGTCGGGAATCTGGAACTTCATCGGCGTCCACGCCGGCGGGATCGGCGTGGCCTTCAGCATCGTGCACCTCCTGCCGGTGGATCTGCTGGTCAACATCAAGACCGGCAAGGGGCTGGCGATGGTGCTGGCGCTCCTCCTGGCGGCGATCATCTGGAACTTTGCCACCTGGTACCGCGGTCTGCCCGCCTCGAGCTCGCACTCGCTGATCGGATCGATCATGGGCGTGGGCATGATGAACGCCTGGCTGGAGCACGGCAGCCTCTCCAAGGGGATCAACTGGCACAAGGCCTCGGAGGTCGGCGCAGCCCTGCTTTTCTCCCCCCTGATCGGCTTTGGTCTGGCGGCGGGACTCCTGCTCCTGCTGCAAAAGCTCGTGCCGGCCAAGGAGCTTTACGAGCCGCCCAAGGACGACAGCCCTCCGCCGTGGTGGATCCGTGGGATCCTGATCGGCACCTGCACCGGTGTCAGCTTCGCCCACGGTTCCAATGACGGTCAGAAGGGCATGGGCCTGATCATGCTCGTCCTGATCGGCATCGTGCCGGCCGCCTACGCGCTCAACATGGGCTCGAGCCAGGAGCAGGTCTCCGCCACGGTGGCGGCCGCCAAGCAGCTCGAGCAGGAGTTGGCCGATCCCGGCATCGTCAAGGTGATGGAGGCCCTCAAGGCCGAGCATCTGGCGACGACCCGGGTCGAGGAACTGTTGAAAGACCCCAAGGCGCTCGAGTTCGAGAAGGATCGGGCCGTCGCCGCCTCGATCGAGCCCTACTCCACGTTCGATTTGTTCGAGCCGCAGAGCATGGTGGACAAGGTCTTCGATCCCCACCCCCGCGCCGACGCCGTGCTGGCCACGCTCGATCCCTTGCCGCTGGCCCGGCAGGTGGTGGCCACCCTCGACGGCAAGGAGAACTTCCATGAACTCGACGACGAGGGCCGCTGGCAGCTCCGCACCCACTTGGTGGAGCTCGGTGCCTCCGTGCGGACGCTCGTCCACACCTTCGGCGACCGGATGGCCGAAGACCGCCGCAAGGTGCTCAAGAGCCTGGCGGGGAAGCTCTCGGCCCCGGTGGAGTACGTGCCGGAGTGGGTCAAGATGGGCGTCGCGCTCTGCCTCGGCCTGGGCACGATGGTGGGCTGGCAGCGGATCGTGGTCACGGTCGGCGAGAAGATCGGCAAGACCCACCTGACCTACGCGCAGGGCGCCGCGGCCGAGCTCGTGGCGGCGACCACGATCGGCTTGGCCGACGTGGGCGGCCTCCCGGTGAGCACGACCCACGTGCTCTCCAGCGGCGTGGCCGGCACCATGTGGGCCAACAAGTCGGGCATTCAGCCTGAGACCGTCCGCGAGATCGCCCTGGCCTGGATCCTGACGCTGCCGGTGGCAATGGCGCTCTCCGGCGGCCTGTACTGGCTGGCTACGCTGTTTACCGGCTAGCGGCCTCGGTGCCCCGGAGCACGGCGATGCACCGCTCGATCGACCCGACCGCCGAGCGGGCGCTGGCGCTCAACCTCGACCCTGCCGTCTACGGCACGTTCGCCGAGATCGGCGCCGGCCAGGAGGTGGCCCGCTGGTTCTTCTCGGTGGGCGGCGCGGCCGGCACGGTCGCCAAGACCATGTCGGCCTACGACATGACCTTCAGTGACGCGATCTACGGCAAGGCGCCGCGGTACGTGTCGCGGGAGCGGGTCGAAGAGATGATCGACCACGAGTTCTCGCTCCTGCGGGAGCGGCTCGACCCCGCCCGCGGCGAGCGGACGCGATTCTTCGCCTTCGCCGACACCGTGGCGGCCCGCTCCTTCTCCGGCGGCAACGACTGTCATGGCTGGGTCGCGATCCGCTTCCAGCATGCCTTCCGCGCCGAGCCAAGCGATCTGGTGCTCCATATCCGGCTGCTCGACCCCACCAACCCGCTCCAGCAGGAGGCGGTGGGCCGGCTGGGCGTGAACGTCGCCCATGCCGCCCTGATGCACTGGCGGGAGCCCGCCACGATGATCGACTCCCTCCTCGACGAGATCGGCCCCGAGCGGATCGAGATCGACTCGCTGGCCGTGCGTGGCCCGGCCTTCCCGGGCGCCGACAACCGCCTGCTGTCGCTGGGCCTGGTGCACCGCGGCTACACTCCGGCCGTGCTCTTCGACGTGGCCGGCCGGCCAGCGCTCGCCGCCGAGGCGGTGCGGAAGAAGTGCCTGCTCGTGGAGCGGGGCCGCTTCGCCCCGGTCACGCGGCTGAACCTCGAAATGCTCGAACGGGCGAAAGCGGCCTTCACAGCCGACGGGGCGACCGACGTCGCCGAACTCTTGGAGATTTCGACCACGAGCCTCCGCGGCGGCCCGCGTGAGGCCGATGCCGACTTCCTCGACCGGGTCGAGCTGATCGCGGCGGCCGGCAAGATGGTGCTCGTGAGCGCGCTGGGCGCCTTTCACGACCTGGCCGCCTACCTGGCCGCCCGCCACGTGTCGCGCACCGGGTTCGTCCTGGGGGTGCCGCTGTTGCGGGCGGTGTTCGACGAGCGGCACTATGCCCGGTTGGGCGGCGGGATCCTCGAGGCCTTCGGCCGGCTATTCGCCCACGCGGCCCGGCTCTACGTGCATCCCACCCGCGACGCCATCGACGGCGGCGTCGTGACGGCCGACACGCTCCGCGTGGCCCCGCACCTCACGCACCTGCTCGAGCACCTCCGGGCCAACGGTCTCGTCCGCGGGCTGGAGTGCGATCCCGCGACCTTGCGGACCTATTCGAGCGACGAGGTCCGCGACCGGCTCTGCTCGGGCGATCCCTCCTGGCAGGAGCTCGTCACCCCCGAGGTGGCGACGGCGATCACGGCCCGCGGCGCCTTCGGCAGCCGCTGCGACCTGCCGCCGCGGTAGCCCCGAAGTCCAGCCGGCAAAAGTGCCGTTGACCGGACCGCAATTTTTAGCGCTTGCGCCGTTCTTACGCGATGCAGGCCGCAGGCGTGTTCCGCCTGGCGTTCGCCTGTGCCTCGGCCCAGCCGATTGTCTTCTGAATCGACTGCCAGCGGGCCGCCGGGTTCCAGCCACCCTGGCTGCTCGGCGACCGGCCTCCAATCCTGTTCGGTGGGGCCCCAGGCGGCATCGAGTTTCTGCAGAGCCGTGTCGCATCGGCCCAGGTTCTCTGCGGTGTCGCAAATCCAGAAGTCGATGTCGGAGGTGAGCTCCGGCTGGTGAGGCCCCGCCTCCGCCCATATGGAGGCCCCGCGCCGTCCCGCTGGTACGAGCGTTGACACCCCGCGAAGACACCGCTCCACAAGCTCGTGCAGGTGCACCACGATCGCGATGCCTTTCAAGCATCGCCTGACGAGCCGCACGTGATCGACATCCACAGCCTCTGAGCGATTCCCTGAGGCCGGACTCGGGGATGGTCTGCGCCAAGGCTCAAAAAAAGCCGCCACAGCCGGGAAAGCACGCGTTTCATGACCAGCCCCCAGCAGCCAGAGCGCCACCCGAGGTGGCTCACGACCCGCTCATCAGTTGGACAATGGTTCTGGACGGGCCATTGACCGGGCTTGGTTTCAGACCATACAGTGTACAGGTGTATGTTCCCGCGAATGACGATCGTGAGCCAATGACCGCATCGCGGCCGTCGTGGGCTCGCGATCGGCGAGGCTCTCCGTGGCAAAGCGTTTTGAGTGGGACGAAGAGAAGGCTGCCCAGAACGTCCGCAAGCATGCCATATCCTTCGAGGAAGTGACGTCGCTGTTCACTTCCGGCGCGGACTACCTCGAGATCTTTGATGCCGATCACTCCGACGAGGAAGATCGCTTTATTTGCATCGGCCCGATCGCCCGAGGTATCGTGCTGGTAGTCATCGTGGACGTCACTTCAGAACTCGTTCGCATCATTTCGGCTCGTCCCGCAACCCGTCGCGAGTCCTTCCTGTACGGACAATTTATCGAGGAGCGTTCCGATGGCCGACGACATCCCTGAACTTTCGGTAGCCGACTTCGAGCGGTCGATATCGGCTCAGGTCCGACGGCGGGTTGCGGAGGGGCGGGTCGATTCATGCTCCGACATCGTCGCCATCCGGAGACTCGTGGGCTTGACGGCGGTCGATTTCGCCTATGCCTTCGGGATCTCTCTGGAAGTGTTGCAAGACTGGGAAGCGGGCAACTCCCGGCCGGACGGTCCGGCCCTCAGCCTCTTGCGTGTGGCTGCCCGGCACCCGCGTGCGGTGCGCGAAAATGTTCCCACTGCGGCGTGAGAGGGACCGATTCTCGTGCGGTCGCCGTCGTTGCATCGCCGGGCCGATCCGGCAAATACTCCCGCACCTCGGTCCTGCCGTTAAGCCACCACAGCCGGGAACGCACGCGTTTCGTGACCAGCCCCCGGAAGCCAGAGCGCCACCCGAGTCTGCGACCGGATCAAGTAACTGGAGGTCGATGGCCGGGTGCAGGTTCGACCCCGCTGCAGCCAATGACAGTTTTGGGATCCCTCGAAGACGGGCACGGTGACCGTGGCAGGCAAGGAGTCTGTTGATCTGCCTGCCGGCACGCTCAACAGCGTGCTGAAGCATACCGGCCTCAAGCAGGCGGTGAGGGGACCCAGGGAGGCGGACGTGATCCGGATTTTGCAGCCGAACGATCTCGAGCCGCTCGTCGCGTTCTTCGAGGCCAACAACACCCCTGACACCGCCAAGTATTTCGACCCCTTCCCGCTCGACCGGCAGACCGCGGAGCGGATCGTCGCGGGCGATGGCAACCTGTATTACGTCGCCGAAACCACGGGCGTCGTCAGGGGCTTCTGCATGATCCGGTTTTGGAGCGGATTCGAGGATGCCACGACCGGACTGCTGGTGGGGTACGAGTCACGCGGGCGGGGATTGGGCGTGAAGCTGATCGCCCATGTCGTAACGGAGCTCCAGCGGCTGGGCAAGAACTGCACGGCCTTCATCGACCTGGGCAATACCGCTTCGATCCGGGTGGTCGAGCACGTCGGGTTCGAAAAAGTCGGCGAGCGATCCAAGGACGGGCGCAGGCAGGGCGTCTATCGCTATGTCTGCGTGAGCTGATCGCTGGAGGGCGTTCCTCGGCCCGCAACCGGCCGCTCAGGCCACCACGCCTGCGATCGCCGCGGAGAGCGCCGTGGCGAGCGTCGAGACCACGAGCGCCTTGAGGCCGAGCCGGGCCAGGTCGCTCCGCCGCTCGGGCACGAGCGCCCCGATCCCGCCCACCTGGATGCCGATGCTCGAGAGGTTGGCGAAGCTGCACATCGCGATCGTCGTGAGCATGGTGGCCTTGCCGCCGAGGCCGTCGCCCCGCACGAGCTTGCCGAGTTCCTGGTAGGCGACGGCCTCGTTGGTCACCGTGCGCATGCCGAGCAGGCCGCCCACCGTGCCACACTCGCTCCAGGGCACGCCGATCAGCCAGGCCAGCGGGGCCAGCAGCCAGCCCAGGATCTTCTCGACCGAGAGGTCCGGGTCGGCCAGAAACCCGCCCAGCCAGCCGAGCCCGAGGTTCACGAGCGTCACCAGGGCGATGAATGCGATCAGGATCGCCCCCACGTTCACGGCCAGCATCAGCCCTTCGCGGGTGCCGCGGGCCGCCGCATCGATCAGGTTGGCGTCGGGCCGCTCGTCGTCAAGGGCCAGCCGGCCGAGCGTCTCCGGAACCTCCGTCTCCGGCAGGGCGATCTTCGAGAGGTAGATCGTGGCCGGAAAGGTCATCAGGATCGCCGTCAGCAGGCTGCGGGACGCCGATTCCCGCAGGGCCTCGTCGCCGCCGCCGATGAAGCCGATGTAGGCCGCGAGCATCCCGCCCGAGACGAGCCCCATGCCGCTGACCATCACGACGAGCAACTCCGACCGGGTGAGCCGGGCGAGGAAGGGGCGGATCGTGAGGGGCGCCTCGGTCTGGCCGAGGAAGATCGACGCCGCGGCGTTCATCGTCTCGGCGCCGCTCGAGCCGAGCACGCGGGCCGTCACCCAGGCCACGCCGCGCAGCACGAACTGCATCACGCCCACGTGATAGAGCACGGCGAACAGCGCCGCCACGAACACGATCGTGGGAAGCACCTGGAAGGCGAACACGAAGCCCGCCGGTCCGTCGGCGGCCACGAGCTTGTCGCCGAATAGAAACCTGGCCCCGTCGAGCGCGCAAGCCAGGATTGAGTTGACCCAGGCCGCCGCGGCATCGAGGGCCCGGCGGCCGAGTTCGCTTCGCAGCAGAAACAGGCCAAACCCGCACTGCAGCAGCAGCCCGCCCACCACCATCCGCACCGAGATCACCCGGCGATTTTCGGAGAGCGTCCAACAGAGGGCCAGGATCGCCGCCACACCGGCGAGGCCCTGAAGTCGCGAAAAGTCGTTCATGGAATCGAAGAGCCCGGAGAAGGGTGGCGGGCCACCCCGCCTTGGGCACGCAGCCTACAACCGCTCGAGGATCAGCGTCGGCCGGGAGACTGGCTCGGCGTCGATCGTGACAGCGGCCTTGAACATCGCCACGGCCTCCGGCACCGCGGCGGCGTGCGGCGGGTTGAAGTGCAGTTCGGCGAGCACGTCGCCGACAGCCACCCGGTCCCCGACACCGTGCTGGAGCGTGATCCCCGCCGCGGGATCGACCGCGTCCTCGGCCGTCCGCCGGCCGGCGCCCAGGAGCATCGAGGCCTGACCCACCGCGAAGGCCTTGAGCGTTTGCACGTGGCCCGACTGCTCGGCCCGCAGGAGCTCCACGCGCTCGGCGCGAGGGAGCACCTGTTCGGGCTCGTCGCAGACCCGCCCATCGCCCCCCTGGGCGATCACGACCCGGCGAAACCGCTCGAGCGCCGAGCCGTCGGCGATCGCGCGGCGGCAGCGGTCGAGGGCCTCGGCACGGCCTGTCGCCACACCGCCGAGCAGCAGCATCTCGGCGGCCAGTTCGAGCGATACCTCCATCAGGTCGGCGGGGCCATCGCCCTTGAGACACTCGACCGACTCGCGCACCTCGAGCGCGTTGCCCACCGTGCGGCCCAGCGGCGCATCCATGTTCGTGAGGATCGCCTGCACCGGCTTGCCGAGGGCCCGGCCGATCCGCGTCATGCTCGCTGCCAGCGCCCGGGCGTCCTCGATCCGGCTCATGAAGGCGCCGTCACCACACTTCACGTCGAGCACCAGGGCATCGATCCCCTCGGCGAGCTTCTTCGACAGGATCGAGGCCGTGATCAGCGGAATGCTCTCGACGGTGGCCGTGGCGTCGCGGAGCGCGTAGAGCACGCGGTCGGCCGGGGCGATCTCGGCGGTCTGGCCGATCAAGACCAGGCCGCACTCCCGGGCCACGCGACGGTAGGCGGCCAGATCGAGGTCGATCCGGAAG
Source organism: Candidatus Kuenenia stuttgartensis (assembly GCA_945876515.1). Taxonomy (GTDB): domain Bacteria; phylum Planctomycetota; class Planctomycetia; order Pirellulales; family UBA1268; genus QWPN01. The sequence continues at coordinate 3,454 of CAMCPF010000028.1, read as the reverse complement.
CCGGGGATGCTCTCCAGTTTGTCGAGCGTGCCGCCGGTGTGGCCCAGGCCGCGGCCCGAGACCATCGGCACGGTCACACCGCAGGCGGCGGCAATGGGCGCGAGGATCAGGCTCGTCTTGTCGCCGACGCCTCCGGTCGAATGCTTGTCCACCTTGGGACCGGGAATGTCGGAGAGATCGAGCACCGTCCCGGTGTGCAGCATCGCCTCGACGAGGGCGGCGGTCTCTGTGGGCGTCATGCCCCGCCACACGATCGCCATCGCCAGCGCCGCCCATTGGTAGGTGGGCACGACGCCGTCGGTGAGCCCCTCCACGAGAAAGGTGAGCTCGTCGCGGGAGAGCTCCCCGCCGTCCCGCTTGCGGCGAATCAGGTCGACGGCTCGCATCGTGTGGCTTTCTCTTCTCGGTGCCTGCGGCCCGCGGCGCGTCGTCACTCGGCCGGCACGGTGCCAAACTGCCGGTCACCCGCATCGCCGAGACCAGGCACGATGTAGCCGACCTGGTTGAGCCCCTCGTCGAGGGCCGCCACGTGGATCGCCACGTCGGGGATGGCCTGGGCGAGCGCCTCGACGCCCTGCGGAGAGGCGATCAGGGCCAGGAATACGAGCCGCGGAATCCCGACGGCACGGAGGATCTCGCAGGTGCGTACGGCCGAGCCGCCGGTGGCGAGCATCGGATCGACGACGATCGCCACGCTGGCGTCGAGCTTCTTGGGCAGCTTGTTGTAGTACTCCTTGGGCTGGAGCGTGACTTCGTCGCGGTACAGCCCCACGTGCCAGACCTCGGCGTCGGGCAGGAGTTCCAGCAGGCCGTCGGCCATCCCCAAGCCCGCCCGGAGGATCGGCACGATCGCGATCCGGTCGGCCAGCATCCGGCCGGCCGCCTCGGCCAGGGGCGTCGGCACCCGCACATCGCGCGTGGGCAGGCCGGCGGTCGCCTCAACCGCCACCAGCGTCGTCAGCTGCCGCACGACCCGGCGAAACTCCGAGGGCTGGGTGGCGGGGTTGCGCAGCGTGCAGACGTGGTGGGCCACGAGCGGGTGCGTCGAGACGTGCACGTTCGGCATGGCTGGGCGGCCCGGGGTGAGTCTTTCCCTCGCGGCCAGAGCATACAGGGTGGCGGCACGGGCGGGTCGCGGCGAGGTCACCGCGGAGCGATCCGCTCCAGACGGAGCGACTCCCGATCGAACCAGGCCCGCCCGCTCCGGGCCCGCAGCTCGAGGACGAGCTCGACGGCCCGGCGGTCCTCGGGAATGTCGATCTCCTGGCTCAGCTCCCGCCACGCCGTCGTGCCCACGACCTCGTCGGCCCGGCCCGTTCCGGCGATCCGGATGCCCGCCCCGGCGGCCTGATCGTCGGGCACCGGGATCACGCCCGCGGTCCGCACCCGGGCCACGAACCGGTAGCGGCCCCGGGGCAGCAGCAGCTGGCACCGCCACGACGAGGCATGGTCGCCGAAGGCGTCGCGCGCGATCCCGTAGCACCGCACGCCTTCGAGCTCGACCTCCTCCAGCCGCACGTCCTCAGCCTCGGGGGCGGGATACCAGTCGTCGAGCGGATAGCCCGCCGCGCCGGTGACCGCGACCGGCTCCGTCGGCCCCGCGGCCACCAGCCGGGCCAGGGCGTCGGCCCGCTGCACCAGCCGCTCCTTCAACTCCTCGACCCGGTCGCGGTGGGCCGCGGCGGCATCGGCGTCGACCTCCGCGAGCACGTCCTGGAGCTGATCACGGCGGGCGTCCACGGCGGCCAGCCAGCGGTCGATCGGCCGCACGACGGGCATCACCTCGGCGAGCTTTCGGCGGTATCGCTCCCGCCAACCGTCGTCCTGCATCACCGCGGCCGCCACCAGGGGCGGCGCGTGGTCGAACAGGCCGGCCTCCGGTTCGCCGAACAGCTGATCCATGCCGTGCGGCAGGAAGATGCCCCGGCCTGTGGCGGGAAACCAGAGCCGGTAGTTGTTGCGATTGAGCGAATAGCCGTCCCAATGGCCACAGATCCGCTCGAGCGCCATGAACGCCAGAAAGCGATCGAGGTCGAGCCTGGCTTCGACCGCGATCCGGCGGACGGCCGGATCGGGCTCGTGGCAGGCCGCGGCCAGAGCGACCAGTTCGACGCGGTCGTCCGAATCCTCCCCAATGTCGATCTCCAACGCGCCGTCGACATCCTCGAGGAAGCCGCCGTCGTACAGGGTGCCGGCCGTGGTGCCGCAGGCCCGCCGGAGAAACGGCTCGTCGAAGCCTTCGCGGAGCACGTACAGCCCCAGGTCGCGGTCGTCGATCCACAGCCGCACGTGGCCGGCCAGCGGGGCCGGGTAGCCCGCCGCGCGAAACAGCCGCGCGCCCAGCCATTCGCACAGATAGGTCTCGTCCTGGACGGCGTTGTTGAGATGGAACTTCTGCATCCCGTGCCAGCGGCCCCCCTTCTCGTACTTGTCGATCTTGAGCGTCAGCGACGGCCGGTCGTCGAAGTCGCGATAGCTCCCGGCGGCTCCCTTGAGCTTTACGCCCACGCGGGCGACGCTCCGGCCGTCCTCCACGAGGGTGCACCGCGTGTATTCCCGTGGCTCGTCCCGCAGCCGCTGGCGGCCCGCCGGCGGAACCTCGAGCCGCAGCACCGGGATCGCCCCCGACTCGAAGAAGGCGACCGTCTCCGAGTCGGCCGGCGCCGCGGCGGTCGCGACGACCGCCCCCGCCGCCAGGCAGATACACACCAACCGTGTTCGCCACATCGAGTTCGCCTCCTGAAACACTCACCCGCCCCGTCCAGCTTATCTGGCGCGAGGCAGCCGGGGCAGTCGCCGGGCCGGCGACCGGGAGCGGCAGGCCAACGAGCCAGCGTGGGGACACGGCGGCGGGGTATGCTCGGGTTTGGTTGAGCGCGAACCGTGCGCCCGAGGTGATCGATGCAGGCCGATTTTGAATCCGCCGGTGCGCTCGTCGCCCTCGCGCGCGAAGCGGCTGCGCATGCCTACTCGCCCTACTCCGGATGGCGGGTCGGAGCGGCTGTCGTGTTCACCGAGACCACGGAGCCCCATCGCGGCGTCAACGTCGAGAACGGCTCCTATGGCCTCACGATCTGCGCCGAGCGGGCGGCGATCTTCGCCGGCGTCGCGGCCGGGGGCCGCCGGCTCGTGCATGTGGCCCTCACCTGCCGCGACCGTAACGGCACGCTCGTCGCGAAAATCGCCCCCTGCGGCGCCTGCCTGCAGGTGATCGCCGAGTTCGGCTCGGCCGACACCGTGATCGAGATCGACGGCCGAGGCAGCTTCCGGCTGGCCGATTTTCTGCCGCGGCCCTTCGAGGCCGACTCGCTCAAGGATTGAGCCCGGCGGCGGTCACGGGCCGACCGCGAGGCACATGAGCCGGCGGTCATCGCGGAGGTAGAGGCGGCCGCCGGCCAGCGTCGGCAGCGCTCGAACCGCGCCTTGGAGTTCCGCTCCGAACGGCCGCACGCGG
>CAMCPF010000027.1 GCA_945876515.1 Candidatus Kuenenia stuttgartensis | reverse complement strand
CGGGAGGCGGCGGAGGGGCGGCCGTCGCCGCGGCCATGCCGATGGCCACGAGCGCCGCGGTCCACCGCCCTCGCAGAAGGCATCGAAGGGCAGCTGAGCCGGGAAGGGCAGCCGAACCAGTCCACACGATCTTGGAAAAGCGGTTCATCCGTCGCTCCACATGCCGCCTCGGGCGGTTGGCAGGAGTCCGCGGCGGCACAGGCCGCATCGCGGGGGGCGGGATACTGCCCCGGGTCGCGGCCCGTCACAAGCCCAACTTGGCCACCTGAACCCGCCCGCGGCCTTGCCCAACCACCCGCGGCGACCGGTGTTTCCTCGTCGGCTTGCGGCCTTCTACAATCCGCCTCACCCGCCGCCGCCACCGCGACTCCCGAGCCGCACCGCTCCCCGCACCCGCATGCCCGACCCTCGCCCGCGCCGGATCCTCGTCACCTCGGCGCTGCCCTACGCCAACGGGCATATCCACCTCGGGCACCTGGTCGAGTACATCCAGACCGACATCTTCGTCCGGTTCCAGAAGCTCCGCGGCCACGCGGTGGTCTACCTCTGCGCCGATGACACCCACGGCACCGCGATCATGATCCGGGCCCGGGCCGAGGGCCGCAGCGAGCAGGAGCTCGTCGCCGACATGCGGGCCGCCCACCTGGCCGACTTCGCCGGCTTCCAGGTGGCCTTCGACCACTACGGCTCGACCGACAGCGACGCGAACCGGCGGCTGTGCGGGGAGCTGTGGCGGGCGCTGCGGGCCAAGGATCTCGTGGTCAGCCGGGAGGTCCGCCAGCTCTACGACCCAGAGGCCGGCGTGTTTCTGGCCGACCGGTTCGTGAAGGGCACCTGCCCGAAGTGCCGGGCAGCCGACCAATACGGCGACTCCTGCGAGCAGTGCGGCGCCACCTACGCCCCGGCCGAGCTGATCGATCCGGTCAGCACGCTCTCCGGGGCCGTGCCCGAGGTCCGGTCGGCCGAGCACCTGTTCGTGACGATCGAGGCGCTGCACGGCTTCCTGGCCGACTGGACGCAGGCCTCGGGCGCCCTCGACCCGCGGATCGCCAACTATTTGGCCGGCCACTTTCTCGGCGAGCCGCTCCGCGACTGGGACGTCTCCCGCCCCGCCCCCTACTTCGGCTTCGAGATCCCCGACGCCCCAGGCCACTTCTGGTACGTCTGGTTCGACGCGCCCGTCGGCTACCTCGCGGCCACCGATGAGTGGTGCGCCGCGCACGGCGGCCGGCTCGACGACTGGTGGAGCCGCGACCCGGCCGGCCGGCCGGCGGCGGAGATCCACCACTTCATCGGGAAGGACATCGTCTACTTCCACACGCTGTTCTGGCCGGCGATGCTCGAGGCGGCGGGCTTGGCCCTGCCGACGAAGGTCCGCGTGCACGGCTTCCTGACCGTCAACGGCCAGAAGATGTCGAAGAGCCGCGGCACCTTCATCCTGGCGCGGACCTACCTCGACCATCTCGACCCCGCGATGCTGCGGTATTACTACGCGGCCAAACTCTCGGGCGGGATCGATGACCTCGACCTCAACCTCGAGGAGTTCACCGCCAAGGTCAACGCCGACATCGTGGGCAAGGTGGCCAACCTCGCCAGCCGCACCGCGCGGTGGCTCGAGCCCACGGGCCTGGCCGCGACCTACCCCGACGACGGCGGCCTGTTCGCAGCCGCGGCCGCCGAGGGGGAGGCGATCGCAGCCGCCTACGAGGCGGGTGACTTCGCCCGAGCCATGCGGATCGTGATGCAGGCGGCCGACCGAGCCAACGCCTACATCGACGCCGAGCAGCCCTGGAAGCTCGCCAAGGCGGGCCCCGAGGCGGCCGGCCGGCTCCAGGCCGTGGCCAGCGTGGCCCTGAACCTGTTCCGGCAACTGGCCGTGTATCTGGCGCCGGTGCTGCCGCGGCTCGCCCAGCAGGCGGGCGATCTTGTGGGCGGCCCGATCCGCTCCTGGGACGAGTCGGCCACGCCGCTGGTGGGCCTGCCCGTGGCGGCCTTCGTGCCGCTGGCCCGGCGGGTCGAGCCCGCGGCCATCGAGGCGCTGCTCGCCGCCTCACGACCAGCGGAGCCGAGCGAACCGATCAGCAAGACACGCACCACCACCCAGGGAGGACCGCCGATGACCGACACCCCGCAGGGCTCCGCCACCGATCCGGCCACGCCGCTCGAGGCCGAGCCGCTGGCAGCCGAGTGCACGATCGATGACTTCACCAAGGTCGATCTGCGGGTGGCCCGGATCGTCGCCGCCGAGGAGGTAGCCGAGGCCAAGAAGCTCCTCAAGCTCACCGTCAGCCTGGGCGGCGACGTCCGGCGCACCGTGTTCGCGGGCATCAAAGGCTTCCACGATCCGGCCACGCTCGTCGGCCGGGTGGTGGTGGTGGTGGCCAACCTCGCGCCGCGGCAGATGAAGTTCGGGCTCAGCGAGGGCATGGTGGTGGCGGCCAGCGGCGCCGGGGCCGAGGGCGTGTTTTTGCTCTCGCCCGACTCGGGCGCGTTGCCCGGGATGCGGCTGCGGTGACGACTGGACCGCTCGCTGCCGAAGGTCTTGGGTGACGCGGCTCGGGGTTGCCCGTGCCATCTCGCCGGACGCTCGCTTCAGGCATCCTGCCTTCCGCTCGCTCGATGCTGGCTGCGCTTCGGCATCCTGCCTGCGCTTGCCAGCAACGCCGCTCGATTGGCACGGGCAACCCCTCCCGGCTACCGCCAAGAGCGGGCACACGGTTCAAGGAGTCGGGCCTCGCGAATGACCACCGGGCTATCTCACGGCGCGGCTCGTCCCTGAAACCTCTTCCGGTAGGCGTCGGGCGTGAGGCCCGTGGTCTGACGGAACCGCTTCGTGAAGTGGCTCTGGTCGGTGAATCCGGTCAGGGCGGCGATCTCGGCGAGCGGCTGCGTCGTCGTGGCCAGGAGCGTGCGGGCCCGCTGCACGCGGACGGCCCGCAGGTAGGCCGTGGGCGTCATCCGCAGGAGCTGGCGGAAGCGGCGGTTGAAGTGAGTCGGCGAGAGTCCCGCAAGCTTGGCCATCTCGGCCATCGAGATGGTGCCCGGATAGTGCTCCTCCACGTGGCGGACCACCGGCAGCAGCTCGGCGAAGTAATGCGACAGGAGCGCTGGATCGTTCACCCGCTCCATCGCTCCGGCGACGCCGATCACGTCGCCGTTTGCGTCGCAGAGCGGCACCTTCGTGCAGACATACCAGCGGGGCGCGCCGCGGCGATGCGGCACCATCCAGAGTTGGCCCGCCAGTGGCCGGCCTGACGCCATCACCCGCTCGTCCTCGGCGATGTAGGCCTCGGCCAACAGCGGCGGGTGGAAGTCGCGGTCGGTCTTGCCGATCGCGTCGCGCTCGCCTTCCAGGCCGTGGTTGTCCAGAAAAAGGTGATTGACCGCCACGAAGCGGCCCTGGCCATCCTTGGCAAAGAAGTAGGTGTGCGGCAGCGACCCAAACAGCTCGACCAGCGACGCCGCCCCGGCCGCCCGGGCGAAGAAGGCGGTCCGAAAGGCGACGGGGTCGAGGCGAACGGGGGGCATGCAGAATTACCAGCTGGACGGTCAAAACGTACCAAAGCCGAAGCCCTCGCTACAAGACTTCGCCGCCTCTGGAGCCCATACTTTGCTCGATGCCACGGCCCATTTCATACCAGCGTGCCCTGCGAGCCATCGTCGCCCTGGCGGCGGTCTTGGGCCTGCGGGCTGCTCCTGCCGGCGAGATCCGCTTCGGCCGCGACATCCTCCCGCTGCTCTCCGAAAACTGCTTCGCCTGCCACGGCCCCGACGAAAGCCATCGGGAGGCCGACCTCCGGCTCGACACCCGGGAGGGGCTCCTGGCCGCGGTCAATCTGACAAGCCCCGCCGCGAGCGAACTGATCACGCGGATCACCGCCACCGATCCCGACGTGCAGATGCCACCGCCGACGGCCCACAAGAAGCCGCTCACACCCCAGCAGGTGAAGTTGCTCACCGACTGGCTGGCGGCCGGCGCGCCCTGGGGCAGCCACTGGGCCTTCGAGCCGCCGGTGAGGCCGCCGCTACCGGCCGTGGGCGAGCGGCACCCGGTCGACGCCTTCGTGGCCGAGGGTCTCGCCCGTGAGGGGCTGGCCTTCGCGCCGCCAGCCCCGCCCCACGTGCTCGCCCGCCGCGCGGCCTTCGATCTGACGGGCCTGCCGCCCGACGCAGCCGACGTTCTGACGCTCGAGGCCGCCCTGGCCGCCGGCACGTTCGACACGGCCTGGATTGCCTACGTTCAAAAACTCCTGGCCTCGCCCCACTACGGCGAGCGGATGGCGATGTGGTGGCTCGATGCGGCCCGCTATGCCGACACCGACGGCTTCCAGTCCGACGCGACCCGCACCAACTGGCCCTGGCGCGACTGGGTGGTCGAGGCCTTCAACATGAACCTGCCCTTCGACCGATTCACCGTCGAGCAGACGGCCGGCGACCTGCTGCCCGGCGCGACCGCCGCCCAACGGCTCGCCACCTGCTTCCACCGCAACCACATGACCAACGGCGAGGGGGGCCGCGATCCGGAGGAGTCGCGGGTCGAGTACGTGATCGACCGCATCAACACCACCGGCACCACCTGGCTCGGCCTCACGCTCGGCTGCTGCCAGTGCCACTCCCACAAGTACGATCCCGTCTCGCAGCACGAGTACTATTCGCTGGCCGCCTTCTTCGACTCGATCGACGAAAACGGCCAGGCCGGCCGCGGCGCCAAGCCATACCTCGCCGTCGAGTCGCCCCACGTGGCCCGGGCCGTGGCCGAGGCCGAGGCGCTGGTCGCCGCCCGCAAACCGGCCCACGACGCGGCCCGCAAGGCCGCCGAGCAGCCCTTCGCCGCCTGGGTCGCCACCGAGCACGCCCGCGTGCGGCAGTCGCCCAGGTTCACGGCCTGGCAGCCGCTCACCGTGGCAAACGTGTCGGCCAGTGAGGGCACGCAGTTCACCGTCGAGCCCGAAGGCACCGTCCAGGCCCACGGTCCCGAGCCCTTCCAAGACGACTACTTCGTGGCCGCCACCGCTCCCCGCGAGCGAATCACCGGCCTCAGGCTCGAGGTCTTCCGTCATCCCTCGCACACCGGCGGCGGCTTCGGCCGCGGGCCGCAGGGCCACTTCGTGGTCACCGACATCAAGCTCCGGGTCGAGGAGGAGGGCTCGGCGCAGGTTCGCGAGCTCAGGCTCGCCGGGGCCGTGGCCGACCACTCCGACGACCCCAAGAAGCACCAGGGCTACGGCTCGGTCAAGGACGTGCTGGACGACGATCCCCGCAATGGCTGGAGCACCCGCGAACAGCCCGACGCCGAGCGGCACGTGGCGGTGTTCGCGCTCTCCGAGCCGCTCGTGCTCGCGGCCAACGAGTGGCTGGTGGCCGAGATCCGCCAGCGGTCCACGCTCGGCGGGGCGAACGTGGGCCGGTTCCGCATTTCGGCCACCGCGAGCGCCGGCCCGACGGTCAAGAGCCTCGACGAGCCGCCGCTCGAAGCTCTGGCGCGGATCGAGAGCCTCGGTGACAAACTCGAGCACCTGCCCGACGCCCTCCGCAAGCGTCTCATGGATGAGTTTCTCACCGACCACGAGCCCTACCAGCTCGCGAAGCGGGCCCTCGACGTGGCCAACCGGCAGCACGGTGAGGCGAAGGCGGCGAGGAAAGTGGATGTAATGGTCCTTGCCGAACGCGAGCAGCCCCGCACGACCCACCTGCTCCTTCGCGGCGTCTGGGATGCCAAGGGCGACGTTGTCGCGCCCGGCGCGCCGGCAGCGCTCGACGGGATGTCGGTGATGCTGCCGGGCCGGCCGGCCACGCGGCTCGACCTGGCCAACTGGCTCGTGTCGCCCCGCAACCCGCTCACGGCCCGCGTGGCCGTCAACCACCTCTGGCAGATCGCGTTCGGCGCGGGGCTTGTGCGGAGCGCCGAGGATTTCGGACTCCAGGGGGAGCGGCCCACGCATCCGGAGTTGCTCGACTGGCTGGCGGTGGAGTTTCGCGAAGGCGGCTGGGACGTGAAGCACCTGCTCGAACTCCTGCTCACAAGCCGCACCTATCGGCAGGACTCGGCCGCGTCGGCCGAACTCGCCGCCCGCGACCCGGCCAATCGCCTCCTCGCCCGCGGGCCACGGTACCGGCTGCCGAGCTGGATGCTCCGCGACCAGGCCCTCGCCGCGGCGGGGCTCTTGAATCCCGCGCTCGGCGGCCCGCCCGTCCGCCCCTGGCATCCGCCCGGCGTCTGGGAGGAGCTCTTCATGGGCCGGTTCACCTACGAGCCGAGTGCCGGCCCGGCCCAGCACCGCCGCACGCTCTACGCCTTCTGGCGGCGGAGCATCGCCCCGACCTTCCTCTTCGACTCGGCCCAGCGCCGCACCTGCGAGGTGAGCCTGCCGCGGACGAACACGCCCCTCCAGGCTCTCACGCTCCTGAACGACCTGATCTACCTCGAAGCGGCCCGCGGCCTGGCCGAGCGGGTACTCGCGGAGCCCGCCTCAGCCAGCGGCGCCGAGCCCGAAAAAATCGTCACCGCGATCTTCCGCCGGGTGCTCTTCCGCGGGCCGGCTCCGGCCGAGCGCGACGTGCTCGTCCGCGAGTTCACCCGGGCCCGTGAGCGGTTCGCGGCCGATGAAACTGCGGCATCCACGTTTCTCGCGTCCACCGACCCGGGTGGAATATTTGAGGGTCATGCGTCACCGCCGGCCGACCGCGCCGCCGCCACGCTCATCGCCAGCCTGGTCCTGAACCTCGACGAGGCACTTACTCATGAATGAGTGGCGGCTGGAGGGGTTGCCCGTGCCAATCGAGCGGCGTTGGAAAGCGTCCGTAGCCAGGATGGCGGAGGACGGTTTCCATCGAGCGACCGGAGCACAGGATGTGCGGAGGGAGCGTCCGGCGAGATGGCACGGGCAACCCCGGCCCACTGGACACAATCCGCGGAGCGCTCCGGTGAGCAACCATGACTGACGCCAGCCTGGAAACGACCCGCCGCACCTTCCTCGCCCGCGGGGCCGGGCTGTCGCTCGGCGCGATCGCGCTCGACGGGCTCCTGGCCCGCGATGCGACCGTCCGCGCCGCCGAGCCGCCCCTGGGTCTCCCGGGCCTCCCCCACTTCGCCCCGCGGGCCAAGCGGGTGATCTTCCTGACGCAGTCGGGTGGCCCCTCGCAGCTCGAGCTCTTCGACCCCAAGCCCGGGCTTACGAAGTGGGCGGGCACGGAGCTGCCCGCGTCTGTCCGTCAGGGCCAGCGGCTCACCACGATGACCTCGGGGCAGAAGCAGCTCGTGCTGCCGGGGCGGACGAAGTTTCTCACCTGCCCCGAGAGCGGTGCCCAGGTGGGCGAGTGGCTGCCGCACCTGGCGCAGGTGGCCGCGAAATGCTGCTTCATCCGGAGCCTGCACACCGACCAGATCAACCACGCCCCGGCGATGACACAGTTCCTCACCGGCAACCAGCTCCCCGGCCGGCCCAGCATGGGCGCCTGGGTGAGCTACGGCCTGGGCAGCGAGAACCGCGACCTGCCCGACTACCTGGTGATGATCTCGAAGATGCAGCGGCCCAGCGACCAGCCGCTCTACGACCACTACTGGGGCGCGGGCTTTCTGCCGTCGCGCTACCAAGGGGTGAAGCTCAGGAGCGCCCGCGACGCCGTGCTCGACCTCCGCGATCCGGCCGGCCTCGATCGCGCGGCCCGCCGCGGGATGCTCGACGGCCTGGCCGAGCTCAACGGGATGCGGCAGGCCGCCACCGGTGACGCCGAGATCGCCACCAGGATCCGGCAGTACGAGATGGCCTACCGGATGCAGGCGAGCGTGCCTGACCTCGTGGACGTCTCCGACGAGGCGGATGAGACCTTCGACCTCTACGGCCCCGACTCGCGGCGGCCGGGCAGCTACGCGGCCAACTGCCTGCTCGCCCGGCGGCTGGCCGAGCGGGGCGTGCGGTTCATCCAGCTCTTCCACCCCGACTGGGACCACCACAGCCGGCTGACGAGCTGGTGTACGGCCCGCTGCCGCGACACCGACCAGCCCACCGCGGTGCTGCTTGTCGATCTCGAGCGGCGGGGCCTGCTCGACGACACGCTCGTGATCTGGGGGGGCGAGTTCGGCCGGGGCGTGGCCGGCCAGGGCGACTGGAAGAGCCCTGAGGCGGGCCGCGACCACCATCCGCGGTGCTTCACGATGTTCCTCGCGGGCGGCGGCGTGAAGCCGGGCCTCACGTATGGAGCCACCGACGAGTTCAGCTACAACGTCGCCGAGAATCCCGTCCACGTCCGCGACCTGCACGCCACGGTCCTGCACCTGCTGGGCATCGACCACGAGCGGCTGACCCACCGCTTCATGGGCCTCGACTTCAAGCTCACCGGCGTCGAGCCGGCCCGCGTGGTCCGCGAGATCCTGTCATGATGGGGCCATGCGTGCCGTCTGCCTGTTCCTCATCCTGTCAGCCCCGCTGGCCGCGGAGGAGCTCACGGTCTCCTCGCCGGCCGAACTCGTCGGTGTGGACGGCGTCGAGTTCTCGGGCAACACGATCCTGTTTCCCGAGCGCTGGACCTGCCGGATCCTCCAGGAGACGACCGAGCCGGGGTTCGTGACCTGTCGCAACGGCCGCGTGACGGGAAACCGGATCGTGTTCCGCCGCGGGCAGCTCCGGTCAGACGTGAACGTCGGCGGCGGCACCGCGGCCGAGACCTTCGGCTTCGAGGGCAACCGCTGGTTCGCCGCCGACCGCCCCGCGGCCTCGCGGCCGCAGCTCCCCATGGCGGAGCAGGGCGGGATCTACGGGCAGGATCCGCGTTAACGGACGCGGCCCCGTCAGGGCAGGGCCGCCACCTCGCCCCCCTGCCGCGTGCCCAGGGCCCGGAGCACCACCGGCTCGATCGACTCGGCGAGAAAGTGGGCCGAACCGTCGGCCAGCGCCACGTGGGCGCCCCCGGGGTGGCGGCTCTTGATCCCGCTGGCGCTCGTGTGGTTCACCCAGTGGGCCCCGCCGATCGGCATCTGGTTGTCGGGCACGAAGGTGTTGAGCGGGATGTTCGTCGCCACGACCGGATAGTGCGTCGAGAAGGCACCGTTGTGCATGTTCTCGTGGGGGAGCGTCTCCCCGAGCAGGATCGTGTTCGAGGTACCGTCCCGCACCTGGGCAAACTTCACCGCCGTCGCCGCCACGGCGAACATCCCCGTCGGCGGGCCGGAGACGGCACGGTCGGCCCCCGCGCAGCAGTCGCTGCCCACGACCGCGGTCTGCGGCTCACGGAATCCGCAGCGGGCCATGATGGGATTGATGCCGAGCGACCCTGCGTACCAGAGGCCCAGCATCCGCGCGGCCGACGAGGAAACGAAGATCGCGCAGCGGTTGTCACACACGCTCGACCCGCCCCGCGGGTCGCTCGGACAGGCCACGCCCGCCATCGGCTGGGCCACGAGATTCACGTTGGCCGGCGTGCCCGGTCGCACTCCGAAATCGAGCCGGTCGTACAGGGCCTGCTGCTCGATCCGCGGCAGGATCTCCGCGAACCAGGTGTCGGGGCCGCTCACGAGCTGCCAGGCGTTGGGCAGGTTCGAGTCGGGATTGGCCCGGTTGCGATTGATGATCCCCGAGGGGAGCACGTCGAATGATTGGTGATACGCTTGGAGCGCCAGGGCGAACTGCTTGATCTGGTTGCCGCACTGCACCCGGCGGGCGCTCTCGCGGGCCCCCTGCACGGCCGGTAGCAAGAGCCCGATGAGCAGGGCGATGATCGCGATCACCACCAGCAGTTCAACGAGCGTCATGCCCGGCCGGCTGCGGCGGATGGCATCGGCGACGACGGACCGCTTCCGACCATGACGCATGGCCAGCCTCCTCGAATCTGCCCCGGCCGCGGATTATCCCCCGATCGGCGGAGAACGCAACCGGCTCCGCCATGACCCAAACGGCCGCTTCGTTGGCGGTTTTTCCCGATCTCAGCCGTGGCTCGGCTGGTCGATGGGTGCTATAGTTTGGCTGGACCGTGGCGGCGGAGCGCAACGCCGACACCCTTGAATTCACGCCGTTGACTCCCCGGGCGGCCGGGCGACGCGGCCTGTCTGCAACCGAGGTGTTTCGATGCTCCGTCCGCAGCCCTGCTTCGCCCTGGCCGCCATCGTCGCCGCGGCCGGCTCCGGCCTTCTCGCCGCCGACTCGAGCGAGGCCCTCAGCTTCAACCGCGACATCCGCTCGATCCTGGTCGAGAACTGCTTCTCCTGCCACGGGGCCGACAGTGCCGGCCGCAAGGCCGACCTCCGGCTCGACCAGCGGGACCAGGCCGTTGAGAGCGGCTCGATCGTGCCGGGCGACCCCGACTCGAGCGTGATGCTCGACCGGATCTTTTCGGATGATCCCGAGGAGGTGATGCCGCCCCCGGAGACGAAGAAGACGCTGACGCCAGAGCAGAAGGCCCTGCTCGTCCGCTGGATCAAGGAGGGCGCCGAGTACGAGCCCCACTGGTCGTTCATTCCGCCGGCGAAGCCCGCCGTACCCGCGGTCAAAAACGAGTCGTGGGTGAAAAACCCGATCGACGCCTTCATCCTCGCCCGGCTCGAGGCCAAGGGGCTCGCTCCGGCGCCCGAGGCCGACCGCCGCACGCTGGCCCGTCGGGCCGCGTTCGACGTGACCGGTCTGCCCCCTGACCCGGCCGCCGTCGAGGCCTTCGTGGCCGACGCCCGCCCCGACGCCTACGAGCGGTATCTCGACTCGCTCTTCGCCATGCCCGAGTGGGGCGAGCACCGCGGCCGCCACTGGCTCGACTACGCCCGCTACGCCGACACCCACGGCATCCACTTCGACAACGAGCGCGAGATGTGGACCTTCCGGCAGTGGGTGGTCGAGGCCTTCAATAAGAACCTGCCGTTCGACCGGTTCACCGAACTCCAACTGGCCGGCGACCTGGTCGATCTCGGGCCCGACGCGCCCGCCGACGCCGTCCTCGACGCCCGGATCGGCAGCGGCTTCAACCGCTGCAACATGACGACCAACGAGGGGGGCATCATCGACGAGGAATACGTCGTGCTCTACGCCCGCGACCGCACCGAGACGACGGCCACCGTATGGATGGGCCTCACGGTCGGCTGCGCCGTCTGCCACGACCACAAGTTCGACCCCGTCTCGGCGAAAGACTTCTACGCCCTGTCGGCCTTCTTCAATAACACGACCCAGCGGGCCAAGGACGGCAACATCAAGGACACGCCGCCGATCCTCCCGGTGCCGCTGCCCGAGGACCGCCCGCGGCTGGCCGAACTCGAGCGGCTCCTGCCGGGAGCCAAGCAGTCCGTCGTCGAGCGGAAAAAAGCGGCCCGGGCCGAGTTCGCTAGCTTCCTCGCCGCGGCCACGCCCGACTCGATCGCTGCCACGCTGCCACAGGACACGCCGCTGGTCTCGCTGCCGCTGGCCGAAGGGGAGGGCGGGAAGACCCACGTCGCCCTGCTCGGCAAGGAGACCGACCTGCCGCTCTCGCCCAAAACCTCCTGGCAGGCCGGCCCCACGGGCAAGCCGGCGGTCACGCTCGATGGCAAGGCTGCCGAGATCGCCTCGGCCGGTGACTTCGAGCACGACCAGCCCTTCACGATCAGCTTCTGGATCAAGCCCCCCGCCAACGACTCGGCCTACGCGGTCGTGGCCCGGATGGACGACAAGGCGGAGTACCGAGGCTGGGACGCCTGGGTGCAGGCCCGCCGCGTGGGCATGCACATGGTCCATGCCTGGCCCAACGACGCCTTCAAGGTGGTCGCCGAGGCGCAGCTCCCAGCCGACGCCTGGACCCGCGTTGCGCTCGCCTACGACGGCAGCGGAAAGGCCGAGGGCCTGAAGGTCTACTACGACGGCAAGCCGCAGAAGCTGGCCTTCGAAGCCAACAAGTTCAAGCGGAACACGATCAAGACGACCGCGCCGCTCACGATCGGCAGCCGCACGCCCGGGAGTTCCGCCCACGGCGTCGGCCTGGCCGACCTTGTGATCCTCGGCCGGGCCCTCTCGGAGGCGGAGGTCCGGGGCGTGTCGCAGGCCGCCACGCTCGCCGAGATCGTGAAGCTGCCGCCGCCCGAGCGGGCCAAGGCCGCGGCGGGGCTCTATGACTGGTGGCTCAGCTCGCAGGACCAGGCCTTCATCACCGCCACGAAGACCGCGGCCGACCTCGAGGCGGAGATGGCCACGATTCGTGGCCGCGGCACGATCGCCCACGTGATGGCCGAGAAGCCCGAACTGCCCAAGGCCCACATCCTCGACCGCGGCGAATACGACAAGCGGAAGGAGGAGGTGACGGCCGACACGCCCGCCGCGCTGCCCCCGTTCCCCGAAAGCCTACCCCGCAACCGGCTGGGTCTGGCCAAGTGGCTGCTCGCGCCCGAGCATCCGCTCACGACGCGGGTGACGGTCAACCGCTTCTGGCAGGAGGTGTTTGGCACGGGCCTCGTCAAGACGGCCGGTGACTTCGGGATCACCGGCGACCTGCCGAGCCACCCGGAGTTGCTCGACTGGCTGGCGGTCGATTTCCGCGAGCAGGGCTGGGACGTCAAGCGGCTGTTCCGGCAGTTGCTCACGAGCGCGGCCTACCGGCAGGCGGCCGTGACCACGCCCGAGAAGATCGCCGCCGACCGCGACAACCGGCTCGTCTCCCGCGGGCCGCGGTTCCGGATGGACGCCGAGATGATCCGCGACCAGGCGCTGGCCGCCAGCGGCCTGCTCGCGCGGAAGCTCGGCGGCCCGAGCGTGAAGCCCTACCAGCCCGAGGGCGTGTGGGAGGCGGTGGCGATGCCCGAGAGCAATACCAAGCGGTACGTCACCGACTCGGGCGAAAAACTCTACCGCCGCAGCATGTACTGGTTTTGGAAGCGGTCGGCGCCGCCGGCCTCGCTCGACATCTTCAATGCCCCGGCCCGCGAGATCTGTACCGTCAAGCGGGAGCGGACCAACACGCCGCTGCAGGCACTCGTGACCTTGAACGACCCGCAGTTCGTGGAGGCCGCCCGAGCGCTGGCCGATCTCGCGCTGGAGCAGCCCGGCGACGACACGGCCCGGTTCGACTTCGTGGCCCGGCGGCTCCTCGCGCGGCCGCTCGAGCCCGACGAGCGGGAGGTGGTGGGGGCGTCGCTGGCCCGGCTTGCCGAGCACTACGCGGCCCATCCCGACGACGCCGCCAAGCTCGTCGCCGTGGGCGAGTCGAAGCCCCGCTCGGCCGACCTGCCGCGGCTCGCGTCCTGGACGATGCTCGTCAACCAGCTTTCGAACCTCGACGAGGTGCTCTGCAAATGAACCCGCTCCCGTCCCCGCTGGCCGAGCTCGGCCTCAACCTCACCCGCCGCCGGGTCTTCGGGCAGGGCAGCCACCTGCTCGGCGGCGCGGCGCTCGCCACGCTGATGGGCGGCGGCCGCGGCGCCGGGGCCCGCGCCGCGGCGCTCGATCAAGCCTCCGGGATCGAGCGGGTGGCCGGCGCGGTCGGCCCCCACTTCGCTCCCAAGGCCAAGCACGTCATCTACCTGCACATGGTCGGCGGCCCGCCGCAGCAGGACATGTTCGACTACAAGCCGCAGCTGGGCGACTGGTACGACAAGGACCTGCCCGAGAGCGTCCGGGCCGGCCAGCGGCTGACCACGATGACCTCGGGACAGAAGCGGTTTCCGATCGCCCCCTCGATCTTCAAGTTTTCCCGCCAGGGCCAGTGCGGGATGTGGATGAATGAGCTCCTGCCCTGGACGGGCAAGGTGGCCGACGAGATGTGCTTCATCCGCTCGATGCACACCGAGGCGATCAACCACGAGCCGGCGATCACCTACATCCAGACCGGCAACCAGATCACCGGCCGCCCCTGCCTCGGATCCTGGGCCAGCTACGGCCTGGGCTCGCTCAACGCCGACCTGCCCACCTTCGTGGTGCTCGTGGCCCGCTCGACGGTGGTCGAGCAGGCCCAGGCGATCGGGGCCCGACTCTGGTCGAGCGGCTTCCTGCCCGGCGAATACTCGGGCGTGAGTTTCCGCTCGGCCGGCGACCCGATCCTCTATATCAACAATCCGCCCGGCGTGCCCGCGGCGGTCCGCCGCCAGACCCTCGACGGCATCCA
>CAMCPF010000026.1 GCA_945876515.1 Candidatus Kuenenia stuttgartensis | reverse complement strand
CGCCGCCGCGGCCGCCGCGAGGGTGACGTAGTCGGGCAGGCCGCGGCCGAGCCCGAGCACCACCACCAGCCCCACCTCGGCCGCCAGCAGGAGCGCCAGATCCTCGTCGTAGGCGATCGCAATCGTCATCGCGAACAACAGCAGTGGCACCACCTGCGCCTGCCAGGCGTCGGCGGCCGCCAGCATGCAGACCACGACCGTCACCACCGAGAAGCCGGCCAGGGTCGCGATCGTGCCGAAGTCGGAGAGCAGATCGCGGTGGTTCAAGTGGAGGTAGAAGCCCGAGAGGGCGAACAAGGCCGCGAACAGGCCCAGCATGGCCAGCGCCCGCGCCACCTGCTGCCCCGGCCGCTGCTGGGCCAGAAACGCCTCGTGCTCGCGCTCCAAGAGCTCCAGCGCCGACGGTGACACCGGGACACTCGCCGCGGCCAGCAGGCTCCCCTGCTGGAACGAGACGAACTGCGGCGGCGTCTTGTCGCTGGCGTCCTGCTTCGCCCGATCCGTCCCCTCGCGGTCGATCTCGAGGGTGCCCGAGAGCCGCGGCTCGATCCAGGCGACGACGCGGTCCACGAAAGGCCCCTCGCCGAGCTCCTCGTTGAGCCGGGTCCGCAACCGGGCCTTCGCCTCCACGAGCAGCACCTGCGGCACCTGCACCCGCACGGTCTCGGCTGGATTGCCCAATGGATGGACGTCGATCTCGTTCTGGCTGCCCTCGTCGAAGGTGTGCTGGATCTTTTCGAGCACGCCCGTGGCCTCCAACTCCTGAAACGCCAGGTCGACCCCCTTCTCGAACAGCAGGAGCTTCTCCTTGGTGTCGATTCGGGCCCGAAACCGCTGAAACTCCTGCTCGGCCGCAGCGATCCGCCCCGCCATCTCCGGTGTCGGCGGCTCGGGCTGCTTGGCGGGCTCGGTGGCCGGCTTTGGCTTCGGTGGCGGCCCCTCACCCGCCTTGCTTTGCCCGCCGGCTTTCCCGGCGGCGGCCTGCGCGGCTGGATCGGCCGGCCCGAGATCGGGCGGCTCGGGGGCCACGGGCACGGGCGCCGGCGCGGGCAGGTGCTCGAGCACCGCCGCCGCCTCCGGCGCAAACTCGATCCACGCAGCCCGAGGGGCCGCGGCCAGCGACTCGGCCGCGGTCAACTCTGCCGCCCGGTTCTTGAGGCCGTCCCGCAACCGCACGATCGGCGCCTTGTCCTGCGCGTAGACGACGCGAACCTTGGCCGCCGCTCGTTCACGGGCCACGCGGGTGGCGTCGGCATCGGGCTTTTCGAACGGCACCCGTGACACGATCCCGTGCACGGGCACCGAGCCGACGCGATAGGCGAAGGGCTCCGCCCAGCCGCGGAGCACGATCAGGAGCACGAGCGCCGCGGCCAGGCAGAGGCCCAGCCTCACGAGCACGTCGGGCCGCGACACCTTGCCGACCAGCAGGCCCCAGAAGCCGTGGGGGAGATCGACCGCTCCGGAGCGGCGGGGTCGGCGGCGCGGTGCAGGGAAGACGAGGGGCATGGCGGGCTACCGGTCGTAGGCCTCGACGATCCGCTGCACCAGGGAGTGGCGGACGATGTCGGCCCCGCCCAGGGTCACTTGCCCGCAGCCGGGCAGGTCCCGGAGCCGCCGGACCGCATCGACGAGGCCGCTCTGCCGATCCGGAGGCAGATCGATCTGCGTCGTGTCGCCCGAGATCACCATCTTCGAGCCGATGCCCAGCCGCGTGAGGAACATCTTCATCTGGGCGATGGTCGTGTTCTGGGCCTCGTCCAGGATGATGAAGGCGTGGTTGAGCGTGCGGCCGCGCATGTAGGCCAGCGGGATCATCTCCACGACGTCCTGCTCGGTCAGCCGCTTGAGTTGGTCGTAATCCATCATCTCCCGCAGCGCGTCCATCAAGGGCCGCAAGTACGGGTTGATCTTGGCTTGGAGGTCGCCCGGCAGGTAGCCGAGGCTCTCTCCCGCCTCGACCGCCGGCCGGACGAGCACGATCTTCTTGACCTGTTCGGCCCGCAGCGACGCGACGGCCATCGCGACGGCGAGGAAGGTCTTGCCGCTGCCGGCCGGGCCGGTGCAGAGCACGACGTCGTGCTGTCGGATCGCCTGCACGTAAGCGGCCTGGCCTGGCGACTTGGCCACGAGTTGGCCGCCGGGCCGGTGCACCTCGATCGGTTCCGGCCGATGCACCGCGAACTCCTCGCCCGTGGCGATCCGCAGCAGCCGGTCTACCTCGTCGCGCTCGACGCCGCCATGCTCGCGGGCGAGCCGGTCGAGCTCCTCGAAGACCTCGGTAGCGCGGAGCACCGAGTGCTCCTCGCCGTCGATGTGGATCGCGTCTCCGCGGGCCGCGATCCCGACACCGAGCGCCTCGCGGATCCGACGCAGGTGGCTGTCGCGCGGTCCGAAGATGGCGCTCAAGCGCTTGGTATCGACGACCGCGATCGTGGAGCGAGGCATCGAAACCCGCCGCAGCTTGCTTCAGCCGGCGGTCTCGGGGGAATGGAAACCATCCGCCACCGCCTTACTATACCTCAAGGCGGCCTGCCGGGCGATCAGCCCAGCACCCACAGCAGCCACGCCACGGGCGCCGCCATGAGTGTGGCGTCGATCAGGTCCAAAAAGCCTCCCAGGCCGCCGAGCGAGTGGCCCGAATCCTTGGCCGCAAGCTCCCGCTTCACGAGCGACTCCGAAAGGTCTCCCAGCATGCCGGCGACGCCGACCGCGAGGCCGTACACGGCCCACCCGCCCCAGGGCTGCCCGCCTTCACTCCAGCCCGACCGCTCGAGGATCAGCCAGGCCACGGCCAGCGAGGCCGCCAGCGACGCAGCGGCGCCTTCCCACGTCTTCCCCGGGCTCACGACGGGCGCCAGTTTGCGGCTGCCGACGAGCGAGCCGACGACATAGGCGGCGATGTCACCCCCCTTCACCACCGCCACCATGCTCACCAACGGCACGAGCGCTGCCAAGCCGTTCCCCGCCGCGGCGGCCGGCACGAGTCGCAGCCCCACCATGAAGGCCAGCGGGAGCCCGATCGCCAGCGCCGCTAGCGCTACGACCGCCAACCGGGCCAGGCTCTTGCCGCCGGGACGATAGCGGGCGATCTCGGCGACGCACGCGGCCGCGATCGCCGCCCAGGCCGCCACCGCGGCCCACCCGATGATTGCAGCCGGCCCATTGCCGGCGGCGGAAGGAGCCTGCGCGGCGGCCACGGCCGCCAGCGGCACGGCGGCCGCGGCCACCGGCACCAACCTGCCGTCGCACCCGTACCCCCGGTCGGCCGCCATCCTGGCCGCTTCCGCGGCGGCGCCGTACGCCAGCAGCGTGGCCGCCGGCACGAGCCACCAGGCCGGCGCCGCCGCGAACAGGCCGGTGGCGTCGGCCCAGCACAGCCCGGCGAACCCGCCGGCGGCGGTCACGGTGACGATGGCCCGCGAGACGAGCGTCCCCAGGCGCGACGAGGAACCAGTGGCGGAGGTCACGACGGGCCGATCCCCCCGAACCGTCGATCACGCCTGGCGAAGTCGGCCAGCGCCTCGTCGAAGTGCACCTCGGCGAACTCGGGCCAGGCGACCGGCGTCACCCACAGCTCTGCGTAGCTGATCTGCCAGAGCAGGAAGTTGCTGACCCGCATCTCGCCGGCCGTGCGAATCAGGAGGTCGGGGTCGGGCATCCCGGCCGTGGTGAGCCGGTCAGCGAAGGCGGCCTCTTCGATCGCGTCGGGGTCGAGGCGGCCCGCGGCAGCGTCGCGCGCCAGTGATCGCGCCGCCGCCACGATCTCCCCGCGGGAGCCGTAGTTGATCGCCAGACAGAGCCGCATCCCGTCGTTGTCCGCGCAGAGCTCGACGGTGCGATCGACGTCGGCGAGCGTGTCGGCGGGGAGTCCCTCGCGGCTGCCGATGATCGACAGGCGGATCCGCTGCCGCATCAGGAGTTCCCGCTCCTCGATCATGTAGTGGCCCAGAAGCTGCATCAGGAACGTGAGTTCCGCCGCCGGACGTCGCCAGTTCTCGCTCGACAGGCAATAGAGCGTGAGCTGCTCGACCCCCAGCCGGGCGGCGTGCTCGGTGATCCGCCGCACGCTCGTGACGCCCTGCCGGTGGCCCTCGACGCGGGGCAGCCCCTGCTTCTGGGCCCAGCGGCCGTTGCCGTCCATGATGATGGCGACGTGGCGGGGCAGCGACGCGCGGACCACGCCGGCCTCCGGCGCGGGGCGAGGTTCGGGAGGGGCCGTCAGGCTCCCGCCACGGGGCTCGGTTGGGATGCTTGCCATGGCGGTCGGCGGGAGGTCGGGCGGGCGCGGAGAATCGTCTGCTCGCGGTCGGGGCCGACCGACACGATCGAGACGGGGCGACCGACCAGGTCGGCGATCGCCCCGAGGTAGCCGCGGGCTTCGGCCGGCAGGTCGGCCTCGCGGCGGACGTCGGCCAGTTCGCCGCTCCAGCCCGGGAGCGTCTCGTAGATCGGTACCGCCCGCTCGAGGTCGGCAATCTGGCTGGGGAACTGGGTGACGCGACGGCCGTCGATCTCGTAGGCCGAGCAGATCTTGAGCTCGTCGAGGCCGCCGAGCACGTCGAGCAGCATCACCGCGAGCTCGTCCACGCCGGAAAGCCGCGCCGTGTAGCGGGCCGCGACCGCGTCGAACCAGCCGCACCGCCGCGGCCGTCCCGTGACCGTGCCGTACTCGCGGCCGCGCTCCCGCAGGTGCAGGCCGACCGCGTTGTCCTGCTCGGTGGGCAAGGGGCCGCCGCCGACGCGGGTCGAGTAGGCCTTGACCACGCCGATCACCCGTTCAACCCATCGCCCCGGCACGCCCGAGCCGCTGGCCACGCCCACGCCCGAGGAGTTGCTGCTGGTGACGTAGGGGAAGGTGCCATGGTCGATGTCGAGCAACGCCCCTTGCGCGCCCTCGAAGAGCAGGCGGCCGCCGCCCTCGACGGCGTCGAGCAGGTAGGCGGTCGTGTCGCTGACGAAGGGCCGCAGTCGCTCGGCGTAGGCGAGGTATTGTTCGTGGATCACCCCGGCGTCGAGCGTGACGGGCTGCTCGCTGCCCGGGGCTCCGGCCGCCAACAGCCTGTTCTTGAAGGCGGCGACGTGCTCGATCCGGAGTCGCAGGTCGTCGCGATAGAGGTCGCCGAGCCGGATGGCGAGCGCCCGGCCCACCTTGTCGCGGTAACAGGGGCCGATCCCGCGGCCGGTCGTGCCGATCGCGCCGCCCCCCGAGAGGCTGCCGTCGAGCAGCTTGTCTTCGGCGATGTGCCAGGGGAAGACGACGTGAGCCCGGTCGCTGATCTGAAGCTTGCCGGCCACCGACACGCCCCGCGACTCGAGCATCTCGATCTCGCGAATGGCGCTGGCCGGGTCGAGCACGACCCCGCCCGTGACCACGCACTGCACGCCGTCGCGGAGGATGCCGCTGGGGATCAGCGAAAGCTTCCAGGTCTGGCCGCCGGAGACGACCGTGTGGCCGGCATTCGCACCGCCGGCGTAGCGGACGACCACATCGTGCTCGCCGGTGAGGATGTCGACGAGCTTGCCCTTGGCCTCATCACCCCACTGCAGACCGATGACACAGGTGCCGGGCACGACGAAACGACCTCCAGACGAGCGAGAACCGCGGAGGTTTCTTCTGCGTGACCTCCCCTCAG
Source organism: Candidatus Kuenenia stuttgartensis (assembly GCA_945876515.1). Classification (GTDB taxonomy): domain Bacteria; phylum Planctomycetota; class Planctomycetia; order Pirellulales; family UBA1268; genus QWPN01. The sequence goes on along the minus strand of CAMCPF010000026.1, from coordinate 8,422 downwards.
AGTGTAAAACCGCGGAAAAACCGGTCAAGCACGCCGCATGAAGCCCCAGCCAGGAACCGTCCACCACGTCACCGCCGCCGACCGGGGCGCCACCCTGGCCGCGTTCCTGCGGGCCCAGCTGGGCGGGGCCAGTTGGTCGCGGGTGCAAAAGCTCGTGCGCAGCCGCCACGTGCTGATCCACGGCAACATCTGCACCGACCCGGCCCGCCGACTGAAGGAGGGGGAGGTCGTCAAGCTCCTCGAGGCGTCGGCCCCGCGGCTCCCGGGGGCCGGCGACGTGCGGATCGTGCACCTCGACGACGAAGTGGTCGTCGTGGACAAGCCGCCGGGCGTGACCACCACTCGGCATCACGAGGAGCGGTCGTGGCCGGCGCGGCGGCGGCAGATGCAGCCTACGCTCGAGGAGCTGGTGCCCGAGGCGATTCAGCGGCAACTCCTGGCCCGCGGCGGCACGAAGAAGCGGCGGCTCGCGCCAGTGCGGGCCGTCCACCGGATCGACCGGGAGACGAGCGGCCTGGTGGCCTTCGCCCGCACCGTGCCGGCCGCCCGGATCCTGGCCGAGCAGTTTCGCCTCCACACGACCCACCGCCGCTACCTCGCGCTGGTGGTGGGCCGCGCTCGGGGCGGCACGATCCGCTCGCACCTCATCCGCGACCGTGGCGACGGCCGCCGTGGCTCAGGCGATGACGACGAGGAGGGCAAGCTGGCGGTGACCCACGTGGCACCGGTCGAGCACTTCGGCGACGCCTACACGCTCGTCGAGTGCCACCTCGAGACGGGCCGCACCCACCAGATCCGGATTCACATGTCGGAGAGCGGCCATCCCGTGTGTGGCGAGCGGGTGTATTTCCCAACCCGCCGCGGTATCGCCAAGGACGAATCGAAGGCGCCGCGGGTGATGCTCCATGCCGCGGAACTCGGCTTCGTGCACCCGGAGAGCGGCGACGAACTGCGGTTCGAGAGCCCGCTGCCGGCCGACATCCGGCAGGTGCTCGCGGCCCTGCGGAAGCGGTTCGCGTGACGTCCGCGGCGCGCGTCGGCCCGACCGCTACTGGCCGCCCGGGCGGGGCATGGCCTCGCCGCCGGCCCGCGTGGCCGCGGCCTTCCACACGGCCGGATCGACCGCGTCGTCGATGAACCGCACGGCCGCGTCCGCGAACGTCACGCTGACGCCACCGGGGTGTCGGCTGCGGGCCGCCCGCCAGCCGTAGCCGGCATAGAGCTTGGCGAGGTCGGGCGTCGTCATCAGGGCGGCGATGCAGTCGATCGAGGCGTCGTTGGGCAGACGCTGGTGGTTGTAGAGGGTGGTGCGATACTCACCGTTAGCCCAGGAGAAACCCCGTAGGTCGGTGAAGTTCCAGTTGCGGGCGTTGCCACACCGCTCGGCCGTCAGCGGCGTGAAGAAGATGAAGGCGTAGGCTGTGGCGGGGTTGGCCGCCGCGGGGTCGGCCGAGGCGGTCGGCCCCTCGCCCAGCGTGCTCTCCGAAAACGCCACGGTTTTCGAGAGCCCGTCGGACACGGTCCGGCCCCGCGTCTCGGAGTTGATGAAGAACAGCCCGTCGGTCTCGAAGGGTGTGCCCCCTGCGCCACCGCTGCCGGTGCAGACGGCGTAGTTCGTGGGACCGAAGACGGGGGAGACCGGCCGCCCCCTGTCGCTGGGGCAGAGGAAGAGCGGCACCGATCGCGCGACAGCCTCCCGGTTCTGATTTGAGATCGCGTTCGACCCGAACCCCGTGAACAGCGGCACCGTCAGGTCGAGGTCCGCGAACAGCTTTCCCTCCTCGAAGTACGGGGCGAGGTGCGCCAATGCCGACCAGCGAAAGAACTGGTGGGGAAACCGGCGGTTGCCGCTCCACTCCCGTGATTCAGCTCCGGCCGGATACCGTCCCGTGGCCGACTCGTAGGCCACCAGCGCGAGCCCCAACTGCCGAAGGTTGTTGCCGCAGCTCGTCCGGCGGACCGACTCCCGGGCCGCCTGCAGTGACGGCAGCAGGAGCCCCGCCAGGACTGCGATCAGCCCGACCACCACGAGAATCTCGACGAGCGTGACCCCACGCCGGCTCATGACGCCCGACCACGCCGCCGCCGTCGGATCGCCCAGCCCAGACCCCCGAGCCCCGCCGCCGCGAGCACGATGCTCGCAGGCTCCGGCACCGGCGCAATCACAACGCCGCCGAGTTGGCCAAACCCGGGGTTTGCATAGCCGAGCGTCGACAGGACGCCGTTGGAGTCCAGGATCGAGATCACCCCGGATCCGGAAACACTCCCCGCCAGCACCGAGCCATTGGACAGCTTGGCGATCGGGCCGACCTCATAGTAGGTCTCGGCGCCGAGCGAACCGAATTCGGCCGTTGTGGTCGTGGTCAGATTCGTGCGGAACACCTTGCTGTTGGTGACGCTGCCGATGAACAGGGACGATCCGTCGAGGACAAGCCCCGCCGGACCGAACAGGCCGTCGCCGAAATAATTCTCGGCCGCGACCTGCTGCTGGTAGACACCGCTCGAATTCAATGACACGACGTTACCGATGAAGACCGGACTGCCGCCGAGGTTCACGTACTGCGAGTTGCTGACGTAGGTGGTTCCATCGGCGGCGACCGCCAGGCCGGAACTCCCGTTGAGCGTGATCCCGGTGTTGTAGGCCGAGGCGGAGACGGTGGGCGAGCCGGTGTTCCAGCCGCTGATCTGCACGATGCCCCCTTCACCGCTGCCGCCGAGCGTCCCGACGCGGCCGACGAGCATCTCGCCGCCGAGCCCGGTGGGGCGGAAGGCGATCGCCGAGGGCTGGGCCTGGGTGGATGGGTTGAGCGAAACCAGGGGCGCCCACTGGTTGGTGCCGATGTCATAGCGAGAGATCCGCGGGGCGATGGCACCGCCGTCACCCCACTCGGCGATATACAGCCGGCCGTCCGGGCCGAGCGCCAAGCCCGAGGGCTGTTCCAGGCCCGAGACGAGCGTCGTCACCGGCGTGGTCAGTTCGATGTTCCCGAGATCGACGGCGTTTGCAGAGTCGAACCGGACGAGCCTGTTGCCAGACTTGCTGATGGCGTAGATCCACTCGCCGCGCACGGATCCGGGAGCGATCGCGGCGCAGGTGACGAGCAACAGGCAGAGGACGTTGAGCGACGGGCGAACCATGGAAGTTGGAATCTCCTGATAGGCCGTCGAGCCGAGGGCCGACGACACTGGCAACAGACTGGGATCGGGCAACCAGAGGAGGGAACGCAGTGGGCGCTCTCGGTGCGACAGCCCGCAGCCGGAGCACAAAAAAGGTCGTTCGACGAAGCCGAGCGACACGTCACGCGTTCACGAGCGGTTCCCGAATGGTGGCAGGAGAGCGAGCTTGCAGAGTGTCACTCTCTTGTCCGGAAGGTTACCACCGACTCTCCGTCCAACGCAACCGCTCGGCCCGTACAAAGCCCCCCCAGGCGGGCCAGCCCCGGCGGCGACTCAGGCGCCGACGCCGCACGCCAACCCGGCGTAATCCGGCCGTTCGGCGGCGTTTTCACATCGCCGGGCCGCCGTCACGCGGCCGTCCTGAACCACGAACGCGCCGTGCATCTGGAATCCATCCCCGACCAGGGGGCCGATTCCGTGGCCAGCCCGCAGGGCCCGCCACCCGGCACCCCAGACGGCAGGCCCGAAGAGTTGCCCGATCGACCCCCGGGGCAGGTCGAGCGCGCGGTAGAGCCGCTTCTCCGGGTCCGAGATACGGTCCACCCGCTCGATGCCGTGACGTGCGAACAGCGGGTGGATGTCGGCCTCGGTTCCCTGATGCCCCACCACGAGCCGCAGGCCGGCCGCCTCGATCCGGGGCAGCGCCTGGGCGAGGTCGGCGATCGCCTCGCGGCAGAAGATGCACCCCGAATGACGCAGCATGACAAGCAGCGCGGGTGACGATCGTGAGACCTCCGCCAGCGAAACACCCGATTGCGTGGTCGCCTCGGCCAGCGCCGTCGCCAGTTCCGGTGGCGAGCCTCCGCCGGCCGTGTCGGTGTTGATGCGGAGGGCGTGCCAGAGGATTGCGGCAAACGGAATCCACCAGATGAGGTCGTTCGTGGGCAGCGTCACGCCGAACGCGGCGGGCACGGTTCCGTCCGCGACGCCCATGACGTAGCCCAGCGGGCCGAAGATCTTGCCCAGGAACCCCACCAGCACGATCGGCCAGTGGCGGACCGGATCGCGGGCGGCCACCAGGTAGCCGATCCCGTACACCCCCACGATCATGCCGACACACTGCCAGATAAATGGATAGTTGGGCGGCTCCATCCCGGTGAGGTCGAAGAGCCAACCGGGAACCAAAACCGTGAGGCCACCCCAGGCCAGGTTGTAAAAGCCTGCTGCCATCAAGCAGATGGTCATCCAACGCGGGTGAGCCGGCGACGGGAAAGCCATTGGCGGGGTGACACTGCGGGTGAGGCAAAAGACAGCGAGCATACCGGTCACACCGGCCCGCTCCATGATAAGACCGCCGCGGTGGCCCGCTCGTAACCGACCCCGCCCGCCGCCGGTGCGTATGCTTCAGGCATGAGTCGAACGGCACGGCGGGTGATTCTGGCGACGCTCGTCTGGGCGACGGTGGCTCTGGCGACACTCGGGCCGCCCTCCGGCTTCGGCCTGGACGACAGGGCCGTGGCCAGCCCGGTGGTTGATGACGAGCGGCTGTCGGGGGAGTTCGTGGCCAAACTCGGGCGGCTTGCCGATGCCGCCGCCAAAGGTGGCACGCTGGGGTCGGAAGCCGCCGCCGAGCAACTCGCCGCCGCCGAGGGGCGCACGGTTCGCATCCCGCCGGCGAGTGTCCCCTGCGTCATCGGGCCTGCGCGGTCGGTCTACGACGCGGTGATGCCGGCGGTGGTCGTGGTGGGCTCGGTCTTCAAGTGCGGCAAGTGCAACGACTGGCACATGGGGGGACTCGCGAGCGGCTGGCTCCTGTCGGCGGATGGCCTCGTGGTCACCAACCACCACGTCTTCGGCCGCGACCCCAACCATCGCTTCGGCGTGATGACGGCTGACGGCCAGGTGTACGGGGTCGAGGCGGTGCTGGCCGCCGACGCCCCGGGTGACGCGGTGATCGTCAGGATTGACACCCGCGGCCGCCCACTTCCCTGCCTCGCCCTGGGGAAGACACCGGAGTGTGGCGACGACGTGACCGTGATCAGCCACCCTGCGGGCCGGTTCTTCTGCCTCACCGAGGGCGTGGTGTCGCGGTTTCACCGCCAGCGGCAGCCGCGGCCGGAACCAGCGGACGACCCATCGGCCGGCGATCAGCCGGTCAATCCCGGCGTTGAACCGCGGCCTGCCGCAGCCAACCTCGCCTCAGCGAGAGCCGCGGTCTGGATGAGCGTGACGGCCGACTACGCGATCGGCTCGAGCGGCGGCCCCGTCCTCAACTCGGCCGGCGAGGTGGTCGGGATGGTGTCGCGAACGTTCTCCACCCGCGCGGGCGACCGCCGCCGGCTGACCGGAACGCCCGGCGACCAAATGGTCTTCAAGGACTGCGTGTCGCTCGACACGCTTCGCCGACTGGTCGCCGACGACCCCTCGTGACATCGCTGCGAATGCCCGGCTAGGATTCGAACCTAGACAAAGGGAACCAAAATCCCTTGTGCTACCGTTACACCACCGGGCAGCGGCAGGGCGCCGCGAGCCAGGCCCGCGGTCGCCCCGCGTCGGCATGATAACGGACGCCGCGGCCCCGGCCCCAGCAGTCCTCCGGCGGGCAGTACCGCCGGCACGACCGCGATAACCCTTCCAGTTGCGTGCGAAGCTGCACCGGTCGGGAAAAATCGCCGATTCAGGAAAGGTCTCAGGTCGCACCGGGCTTACGGAAGGCCCGCTGTCGCGACCCGGACCCGCGACCGGGCTCGCGGGTCCGGCCGCAGGGCTCGACTGTCTGGATTCTCGAACTCACCGATTCCCGGCTTCAAGGAGGACACGGCGATGGCATACGGCGACATCAACGGAATGACCGCGGGGTCGCGGCCACGGGAGGTGCGGCTGGATTGGAAGTCGGCCCTGACCGGAGGCGGGATCGTGATCGCCGTGGCCTACGTCGGGCTCGTGGCCCCGGCCTGGCGGCAAGTCACCGCGCTCGAAGGGCACGTGGCCCGGCTGGCCGCCTCCGTGCACTCGCTCAACGAATCGCGGGATGGCGTGACGCGGGCGACAAGCCTGCTCGAGAGGCTCGAGGCCCAGGCCGCTCGGCTGGCGGCGGCCGAGGCGACGCTCGAGCGGTTCGAGTCGCTGGCCAATCGGATCGCCGACCAGACGGGACCGGCGGAGATGGCCGGGGTCACGATGGACCGGATCGATGCGTTGCACGCCGGCATTATCGCCGGCGCCGGAACACTCACCGAGGCCGAGGCCACGCTCGCCGTCGTCGATGACCTGGCGGTGCGGGCGGCCACGACCCGCGACGTGGCCCATGGGACGGCTGCGGCGCTCGAGACCGTCGAATCCCTGCAGCGGGAACTCGGAACAGGTCTGTCGAGCCTCGACTCGGCCGTCTCCACGGCCTCGCAACTCGCCGAGCTCGCGACGACGCTCGCCGCGCAGGCCGGCGACACCGACCAGGCCGCGGCAGGGCTCGAGGGGCTCGTTTCACTCCAGCGGGAGCTGGTCCGGTCCACGGACACCCTGCAGGTCGCCGACGCGGCTCTCGTACGGCTCGGCGACCTCGCCGCAGCGCTCGCCGACGCCTCGGGCACCGTGGGGCAGCTGCAGCGGTTCGTCGTCGATGTGATGCTGCTCGAGCCGGCGATCGTCCGGGCCGTGCGGGCGCTCGAGCCCGTGGCCGAGTTCACCCGGTCCGGACGCCGCGTCGAAGTGCAAAAGGTCAACACCAAGACCCGGCCGACCTCCGAGGAGACGACCGCCGTCGAGTCGGAGAAGGTGCCGGCGATGGCTCGCGTGCTGGGCGACGAGGAACCTGTCGGGGCGACGGAATCCACGGTCGGCTACTGATCAGCCGGGTGGACCGGGTGCCGGAGCCGTGGCATGTCCGACGGCCACGCCCGAACTGGTCTGACGGACGCCGGCGGGTGGTTTGAACAGTGGGGCCGCTGGGACTCGAACCCAGGACCAACGGATTAAAAGTCCGATGCTCTAACCAACTGAGCTACGGCCCCGCAGCAATCCTACCGCGGCCGGGCCCGCGGACAATCGGTCTTGGCGGGCGGTGCTCGCCGGCTCAACCATCATTTGCGGCGGGGCTCGCGAGCCCCGCACAGTGCCCGAGAGAGGACTTGAACCTCCACCCAGTTACCTGGACAAGAACCTGAATCTTGCGCGTCTGCCAATTCCGCCACTCGGGCGAGTGCGGCCGGCGAAAGGGGACCCTTTCCCGACGCTTTTGATGCTACCAGCGGCCGCCGGATATACAACTGGCCGTCGCCTGTGACCTGCCGTCCCGAGACCCTTTTCCGCATGACACCCTCCGCTGTCGTGGTCATCCCGGCCCGGCTGTCGAGCACCCGGCTGCCCCGCAAGATGCTCCTGGCCGAGACCGGCCGCACGCTCCTGGAGCACACCTGGCGAAACGCGGCCTCGGCCCACGGGCCGCTCGCCACCGTCGTGGCCACCGACTCCGACGAGATCGCGGCCGCCGTCCGGGCCTTTGGCGGCGACGTGGTGATGACGTCGCCGGAGGCCCCCAGCGGCACCGCCCGGATCGTCGAGGCGCTCGACCGGCTGCCGGCGGCCGACGTGATCGTGAACGTGCAAGGGGACGAGCCGGAACTGCCGGCCACCGCGATCGACTTGGCCGTCAGATTGCTCGCCCGCTGCCCCCACGCGGGCGTGGCCACGCTCGTGACTCCGCTGCGAAGGCGGGACGACCTCGACGACCCGGCCGCGGTGAAGGCGGAACTCACGCCCTGGCGGCATCCGGCCGGCGCTGGCGGCGCAGGAACGGGGCCCATCGAGGCAGGCTGCTGGCGGGCGATCACGTTCAGCCGCGCGGCCGTGCCGTATGCCCGTGACTGGAGCGACGCACTGCTCGCCGCGGAGCCACCGCTTTACTGGCAGCACGTGGGCGTCTACGCCTACCGCCGGCAGGTACTGGAGACCTGGGACTCCCTACCCGAGTCGCGGCTGGCCGTGCACGAGAGCCTCGAGCAGCTGCGGGTGGTCGAGGCGGGCATCCCGATCGTGGCCGGCGCGATCGCCCACGCGGCCCGCGGCATCGACACCCCGAAGGACTACGCAAACTTCGTGGCCCGCCAGCGCGCGGTCGGGTGACGGTCGCGGCACATCGTGGGTGCCGCGGCTCGAGGTTGCCCGTGCCCTCTCGCTGGACGTTCCCTTCGGCCCTCCAGGCCTCCGGTCACTGCGTGTCCGCTCGCTTCGTCTGAAGGAACACCGCGCGCCACAACCCGCACGAACACGGCCGCCCGGAGGTGCGGCCGGCGGGCGGAGGCCCGCC
>CAMCPF010000025.1 GCA_945876515.1 Candidatus Kuenenia stuttgartensis | reverse complement strand
CGCGGAGATCCGCAAGGTCGCGACCACCATGAAGGCGGCGGGCGAAAAGCCGCGTCCGGTCACGATCATCGCGACGCTCAAGAAGCAGGGCGTCGAGGTGTCCTCCCCACAGGTCAGCATGGTGCTCAAGCGGATGGGCTTCCGCCCCCGCCGTCGCCGCAAGAGCGGAGCCAACGGCAAGCCGGTGGCCACCACGGCGGGCAGCGCGAAGGCGGTGCGGATGAAGGCCACGAAGATCTCGGTCGAGGATCTGGTCGCGGCCCAAAAGGCCGTCAGCCGCCTGGGCGGCTTAGACCGCGCCCTGGCCGCCATCGAGGCGCTGCGGCAGTTCGAGGGCTGACGATACGGCTGCAGGGGCATCCATGCCCCCTGCAGCCTTAGCGGCCCTCGGGCCTTCGGCCCCGGCCGCCGGCCGCACCTCCGGGCGGCCGTGCTCGTGCGCGTTTTGGCGCGCTGCGTTCGTGCAGACGAATCCGTCGTAGCGGCGGGGCTCCGCCCCGCCGAATGCGGGTCGGGGTCGATCGTGGATTCCGCGGACAGGATGTCCGCGGCTACTTCCGGCAAAGGACGGCTCGAGGTGGCCGGTTCCCTGGAGCCGGCCTTGATAGCGAGCGCAGGCAGGATGCCGAAGCGAGCTAGCATGGAGCGACCGGAGGCCAGGAAGGCCGAAGGGAGCGTCCGGGCGACAGGGACCGGCCACCTCGAGCCTGCGTCACCAGTTGGGCGTCCGGCGAGATGGCGTTGGCTCACCCCAAGCCTGCGTCACAAGGGGCGAAATCCGCGGGGATTCCGGCGGTGGCCCGGCGCGGAGATGAGCCTATTATTATGCTGTGGCCTGACCAGGTTTCCGGTGGCGTCGGGATGGAGAACCGTGCATGATTCGGCAGGCTGATCCAGACGTGATCGTGATTGGGGGCGGTCCGGCTGGGGCGACCGCTGCCGCACTCGTGGCTGAGCGCGGTCATGCCGTCACACTCTTCGAGCGGGAGCGGTTCCCCCGCTATCACGTCGGCGAGTCGCTGATCCCTGAGACCTTCTGGGTGCTTGAGCGGCTCGGAATCCTGCCCGCCATGCGAGCGAGCCGCTTCGTCGAGAAGCACAGCGTGCAGTTCGTCTCGGACCAGGGCAAGCTCTCCGCTCCGTTTTACTTCGCCGACTACAAGGATCATGAAAGTTCGCGTACCTGGCAGGTGACTCGCCGGGAGTTCGACCAACTGCTGCTCGACAACGCCCGGGCCAAGGGTGTAGAGGTGCACGAGGGCGTGCGGGTGCTCGAGGTGCTGTTCGAAGACGAACGGGCCGTCGGCGTGCGGGTGGTCGATGAGACGGGGGACGAAAAGACGGTCCGCTCCCGTGTGGTCGTGGATGCCGCCGGGCAGAGCACGGTGATCCAGGACAGGCTCGGGCTTCGCCAATGGGATACCGACCTCAAGAAGGCCGCTATTTGGACCTACTGGAAGGGGGCGCATCGGGAGGCCGGCCGCGACGCCGGTGCCACGCTCGTGCTCCAACTGGAGGGCAAGAAAGGCTGGTTCTGGTACATCCCGCTGGATGACGACGTGACCAGCGTCGGCGTGGTGGCGGACCACGAGTATCTTTTCCAGGGCCGGGCATCGAAGGATCCAGCGGCCATCTACGCTGAGGAAATATCCCGGTGCCCGGGGCTCGTGCCACGGCTCGACGGGGCCGAGCGAACGGAGCCCTTCCGCGTGGCCAAGGAGTATTCCTATCGGACGCGTCAGGTAGCCGGCGACGGCTGGGTGCTCGCGGGCGACGCGCTCGGATTCTTGGACCCGCTCTACTCCTCCGGGATCCTGCTCGCGCTCAAGAGCGGAGCGCTTGCCGCCGACGCGATCCACGCGGGTCTCGCGGCCGGCGACACGTCGTCTGCCGCGCTCGGGGCCTGGGGCCCCGGTTATCTCGCCGGCATGGACCGGATGCGGAAGCTCGTGCGGGCCTTCTACGACGGCCTCAACTTCGGGGGCGTGGTGCGGCAGCACGAGCACGCCAAGCCACTGATCACCGACATCCTGATCGGCGACATCTTCAAGCCCGACATCGACGAACTCTGGCCCCTGCTCGAGGGACCGGAGCCCGCGGCGGCCGAGACCCGGGCCGGCTGACGGCGTCGTCGGCGCCACGGGGCTGCCTGTGCCGAGGCTACCGGTTCCAGGGCCGGCCTGCCGGCAAGCCGTGCCGATTCGGGATGTATAGTTGAGTCGTGCGGGTCGCGGCGGCACGGGGCGGAAGTCTTCCCGGCAAGCGACCGGCGGGCACGGATTCCCGGACGGTCACCTGTGGGCGACAACAGCGAGTTCATCGGCGAGTTTCTGGTCGAGTCGACCGAAAACCTCGACCAACTCGACAAAGACCTGCTCGCCCTCGAGGCCGAGCCAGGCGATCCGCAGCGGCTGGCGAGCATCTTTCGCACCGTCCACACCATCAAGGGCAATAGCGGCTTCTTCGGGTTCTCGAAGCTCGGGGCGCTCGCCCACTCTGGCGAGCATCTGCTCGGCCGGCTCCGGGACGGCAAGCTCTCGCTCGACGACCGGATCACCGGCACGCTGTATTCCATGGTGGATGCGGTGCGGGCGATCCTGCGGGCGATCGAGGCCACCGGCACCGAGGGAGAGCAGGATTTTCGCGAACTGTCGCGTCAACTCGCTGCCGTGGCCACCGAGGAATCGACGCCCGGGTTGGAAGGCCAGGCAGCTGGTGAGCCGGATGACGTCGAGCAGGAACCGCCCGCGGCCGAGCCCGCCGACCGTGCGGCGGCCCCCGTGGTCGCCGACGCCGAGACCGCCGCGGCGGTCGTGGTCGCCCCGGTCGTGGCTGGGCCAGTCAGGCCGGCGAGCCCGCCGGCGGTCGTTCCCCCCACGGTACCGTCGCCGGCGGCGGCCCCCTCCGCCGCCGCTGCGACCATCCCCACGGCCGAGTCCACCGTCCGGGTGGATGTGGATCTCTTGGCCTCGATCCTCGACCTCGTCGGAGAGTTGGTGCTCGCCCGCAACGAACTCAAGAGCATCGAGACGGAGGATCCGGCCGTGCTGGCCGCCGCCCAGCGGATCAACTCCGTGACCAACGCCCTGCAGGAGACGGCCGTCAAGACCCGGATGCAGCCGATCGACCACGTCTTCAGCCGGTTCCCCCGCACGGTCCGTGACCTGGCGAAGGCCTGTGGCAAAGAGGTGGCCTTCACGATCGACGGAGCCGACACCGAGCTCGACCGCACACTGATCGAGAGCATCCGCGACCCGCTCACCCACCTGATCCGTAACGCCATCGACCACGGCATCGAGACCCCCGCGGCCCGCCTCGCCGTCGGGAAGCCTCGGGCGGGGAAGGTTCTGCTGCGGGCCTTCAACGAGAGCGGCCGGGTGACGATCGAGCTCGCGGACGACGGCGGCGGCATCGACGTCGAGCGGGTGCGCGAGAAGGCGGTGGCCCGCGGCCTGGTCTCCACGGCCGCGGCGGCGGCGCTGGCCGACGACGAGGTGCTGCAGTTCATCTTTGAGCCTGGCTTCTCAACGGCCCGCGAGGTCACGAGCGTGTCAGGGCGGGGCGTCGGGATGGACGTCGTGCGCACCAACATCGAGGCGATTGGCGGCACGGTCGAGATCCACAGTGACCGGGGCCTTGGCACCACGGTGCGGGTGCACGTGCCCTTGACGCTCGCGATCATGCCCGCCCTCGTGGTGCACGTGGCCGGCGAGCGGTTCGCGATCCCGCAGGCGGCCGTGAGTGAACTGGTGCCGGTTCGGAGAACTGGCGGCGGCAGCCGGATCGAGGGGCTCGCCGTCGCGCCGGTGATGCGGATCCGCGGGCGGTTGGTGCCGCTGGTGTTTCTGGACACGTTCCTCGGCCTGCGGGCCGAGACCGCCTGCCGCGATGCGGGGACCGTGGTGCTCGTGCGGGTGGATGACCGCGAGTACGGGCTCGTCGTGGACGGAAGCACGGGTTCCGCGCAGGCCGGCCGAGGCTGCCGCGACCTGCTCGAGTCGGCGAGTCTCTCCACGATCGTCGTCAAGCCGATCGGGGGCGTGCTGGCGGCGCTCGGCATGTACGCCGGGGCGACCGTGCTCGGTGACGGCGGCGTGGTCCTGATCCTCGATCTGCGGGGCGTCGCCCGTGGCGCCGAACTGCCGCCGCTGGAGCGGGCAGCCGAGGCCGACGGCGAGACGGCGGTCGCCGCGGCCCGGGAGCGATATCTCGTCTGTCACACGCGGGTCGGGCGGCGGATCGCGGTGCCGCTGGCGGATGTCGTCCGGCTGGAGCAGTACCGGGCCCGCGACGTTCAGGCGGCCGGGCCGAGGCAGGTGGTCCGCCGCGGCGACGGCTTCACGCCGCTGGCGGATGCCGACGGGCTCTTGGCCGCGGGGCGTTCACTCGCAAACGGGCCGGCCGAGCCAGACGCGGGATTGAGCGTGGTCGTCGTCCGCGTGTCGGGAGCCGAGGTCGGGATCACCGTGGAGCGAATCATCGACGTGATCGCCGCTGAGTCCAGCTTCCAGGACACGCTCACTGCGGCCGGTGTCGCCGGCACGGTCGCTCTCGGTGGACAGGCCACGGAAGTCCTCGACTTGGCCGCGGCGGTGTCCAATGGCTGACGCCGAAGGCCTGACGCACGAGCCCCACCCCGTGACGCCCACCACAAGCGCTGCTTCCCAGGCCCGCCGCTGGTGCTCGTTCCTCCTCGGCGACGAGTGCTTCGCCGTCGATTCGGGACTCGTCGTCGAAGTGCTGCGAAGCCGGAGGCTGACGCGTGTGCCCCTGGCGGCCCGGGGCATACTCGGGCTGATTCATCTCCGCGGTCGGATCGTGCCGGTGATCGATCCGGCCGAGCCGCTGGCCGTGAGCCGGCGGCCCGGGACCACTCCGCGGCCTCATCTGGTGATTGCGCCGGGCGAGGATTGGTACGGGCTGCTCGTCGATGAAATGCTCGACGTGATCGAGATCGATCCCGTGCGGATCGAGGGGCCGACCGGCGGAACCGAGCTGCTGCAGGGCACGTTCGCGGCGGCTGACCGGCTCGTGCACCTGCTCGATCCCGAGCGCATGATTCAATCCCTGGCGCGGCCGCGGCTGGCGGCCGGCAGTCGGACCGGCGGCGTCTGAGCCGCCGGCCGGCACGTTCCTGAAAATCGTTCCCCTGAGAAGTGGAGGCAGAGATGGCGGTGTCCGGTGAGCATGGGGTGGAGACGGCCGGCACGTCGGCGGCCGGTGGTTCCGGCTGGCGATCCTTGCTGGGCAACCGACTGCTGCTCGCGCTCTTGGCGGTGTCGTTGATCCCCATGGCGCTGATGGGCCTCGCCAGCCAGCAGGCCTCGTCGGCCGCCCTCAAGACCCAGGCCTTCAAGCAGCTCGAGACGGTGAACACGATCACCGGGCAGAGCGTGGAGCGCTACTTCACCACGCTCCACGACGAGCTGCGGGTGCTGTCCGAGGATCGGATGGTCTCGGCGGCGATCCGCGAACTCACCGCCGGAGTCGGGGACGTGCTCGCCGAAGACGGCGTGGACGAGAAGGGAATCGCCAAGGCACGCCGCTCGCTCGAGGGCTTCTATGCGGGGGAGTTCGCAGCGGCCTACCGCAAGGCGACCGACGCGGATCCCGATGCCCGGGCCCTCGTGGCCGCCCTCGACGATGCGTCGGCCTGGCTCCAGGACCTGTACCTCCGGGGCAACGAATATCCGCTCGGCTCCAAGGCCAACCTCGACGCCGCGGCCGACGACTCGGCCTACACCAAGGCCCACGCCCTTTACCACCCGATCCTGCGGAACCTGCAGCAGAAGTACGGCCTCTACGACCTGTTCCTGATCGATGCGGAGACCGGCCGGATCGTCTACAGCGTTTGCAAGGAGATCGACTTCGCCGCGTCGCTCAAGAGCGGCCCGATCGCGGGCACGAACCTGGGGCGATGCGTCCAGGAGACACTCGCCGCGGGTACTCGGGACACGGTTTCGTTCGCCGAGTTCGACCACTACCTGCCGAGCCTGATGGCGCCGGCGAGCTTCATCGCCGCGCCGGTGTTCGACGGTCGCCAGCTCGTGGGCGCGGTGGCCTTCCAGATTCCGCTCGACCGCGTCAGCCGGATCATTGGCGAGACGACCGGCATGGGCGCGACGGGCGAAACCTATGCGATCGGCTCCGACCGCCTGTTCCGCAGCGAGTCGCGGTTCACGGCAAGCCTCGGTGTGGCCTCGACGGTGCTCAACTCGAAGCTCAAGGTGGACACTCTGCCGGTGCGGTCGGCGCTCGACGAAGGCAGCTCCGGCACGGCCCTGGGCGTCGATTACCGCGACCAGCCGGTGCTCGCCTCGTGGCGGCCCGTCACGATCCACGCCGACTCCGCCGGGGGCCGGGGCACCGTCCGCTGGGCCCTCGTTTCCGAGATCGACCGCGCCGAGGTGCTCGCCCCGGTCAGCAACCTGTGGCGGTTCGGACTGGCCGTGTTCGGCCTTACGGCCCTGGGGGTGCTCGGCGTCTCGACCTTGATCGCCCGCCGGATGAACCGCGAGGCCCTGCGGCAGGCGCGGCTCGTGCACGGGATCATCGACAACACCCACGCCCTGGCGAGTTCGTCGGAGGAGCTCACGAGCGTCAGCCAGCAGATGAGCGCCGCGGCCGAGCAGACCACCGCGCAGGCGAACCTGGTCTCGGCGGCCGCCGAGCAGGTCAGCGGCAACGCCCGGATGGTGTCGGGCTCGATCGACAACCTCGTGACCAGCATCCACGAGATCGCCAAGAGCGCCCAGGACGCCGCCGGAGTGGCCCGCCGCGCGGTCGAGATGGCCGGCACGACCTCGTCCACGATGGACGCGCTCGGCCGCTCGTCGGGCGAGATCGGCGCGGTCGTCAAGGTGATCACCTCGATCGCGGAGCAGACCAACCTCCTGGCCTTGAACGCCACCATCGAGGCGGCCCGGGCTGGCGAGGCCGGCAAGGGCTTCGCCGTCGTTGCCAACGAGGTCAAGGAGCTGGCCCGCGAGACGGCCAAGGCGACCGAGGACATCGGCGGCCGAATCGAGTCGATGCAGCATGACACGGCCCGGGCCGTGGCGGCGATCGCCGAGATCGGCTCGGTGATCAGCCGGATCGACGAGCTTCAGACCAGGATCGCCGCCGCGGTCGAGGAGCAGTCGGCCACGACCGGTGAGATCAGCCGCAACATCGCCGAGGCCACCACCGGCTCGGGCGAGATCGCGGAAAACATCGTGCAGGTGGCCCAGGCGGCCCAGAGCACGGCCGAGGGGGCTTCCAACACCCAGGTCTCATCGCAGGAGCTCGCCCGGATGGCCCAGGCGCTCCAACGGCTGGTGGATGAATATCGGAAATGAGATAGTTCGCGCGGCAGTCGCGGAATGAGCCTGCGGCTGAAGCGGCCGCAAGGGAGCCGATCATGCGGGCACTGGTGGTCGATGATTCGAAGCCGAGCCGAAGCATCGTCACCCGGGTGCTGCGGGACCTCGCCTTCGAGTGTGCCGAGGCCACCAACGGGGCTGAGGCGCTCGCGGTGCTTTCGGCCTCCGGGCCACCAGATCTCGTGACCGTCAACTGGCACATGCCGGTGATGGACGGGCTGGAGCTGATCCGGCGACTGCGGGGCGACCCGGCCACGCGGAAGCTGCCGCTGGTGATGATCTCGACCGAGCACGACCGCGACCGGATCAGCGAGGCGCTCGCGGCCGGCGCCGACGACTATCTGGCCAAGCCTTTCACGCCGGAAGCGCTGGCCCTGAAACTGGCGGCCCTGGGAGTCTGCCGGTCGGCGGGGCCGCGCCGGGAGAGCCGGCCCATTCGGGTGCTCATCTGCGACGACTCCCACACCATCCGCAGCGTGTTGACGGCCACGCTCGCCTCCGATCCGGGGGTCCGGATCGCGGGCACGGCGGTCAACGGCCAGGCCTGCCTCGACCTGCTCGCCGCGGGCGAGCTTCCGGACGTCGTGCTCCTCGACGTCGAGATGCCCGTGATGGACGGCCTGACCGCGCTCAAGGAGCTCCGCCGCCGCCACCCTCGGCTGCCGGTGGTGATGTTTTCGAGCCTGACCGAGCGGGGTTCCAGGGCGACCGTCGACGCGCTGGTGGCCGGGGCCAACGACTACGTCGCCAAGCCCGCGGGACTCAACCCAGAGGACGTGGCGGCCCGAATCCGCGGCGAGGTGCTCACCCGGATCAAGCAGGTGGTCAGCCGGGGAGCCACGGCGGCAGCACAGCCGCCCGCGGCCGGCGTGCCACGGCCGGCCGCGTCTGGGAAACGGACGGCCGTGACCGGGGTCGTGATCGCCGTTTCGACCGGCGGACCGGCGGCGCTCGCCGAGGTGTTGCCCGCCTTCGTGCCGCAGGCACGGGTGCCGATTCTGATCGTGCAGCACATGCCGGCGGCATTTACGGGACGCCTGGCCGAGCGGCTCTCGGTGATCTGTGGAAGAAGCGTCCGGGAGGCCTCCGAGGGCCTGCCGGTGGGGCCGGATGCCGTCCTGCTCGCCCCCGGCGGTCGCCACATGGAACTGGCCGGCATGACGGCGAGCCCGCGGATCCGGCTCACCGACGCGCCGCCGGAGAACTCCTGCCGGCCGGCGGCCGACGTGCTGTTTCGGACCGCCGCCAAGATCTGGGGCTCGGGCACGCTTGGCGTGGTCCTCACGGGCATGGGTCGCGACGGCCTGGCCGGCTCCCGGGCCGTGGTCGAGGCCGGCGGTCGCGTCATCGTCCAGGACGAGTTCTCGAGCGTGGTCTGGGGCATGCCCGGCGAGGTCGCCAAGGCGGGGCTGGCCGACGTTGTTCTGCCGCTGGGGCAGATCGGCGTGGAGATCGGGTTGCGACTCGAAAGGCGGCCTGGCTAGCGCCGGGGCGACGGGCACTCCATGCGGGTCGCCGAGCCGCAGTTCGCGTTCCTGCGGGAACTGCTCCGCAAGCGGACCGGAGTCGTGATCGACGACTCCAAGCAGTATCTCGTGATCGCCCGGATGCTGCCGATCGTGCGGCAGCGAAAGATCCCCAGCATCGAGACGCTCCTCGACCGCGTTCGCCAAGGCACGGATCCGTCGCTCGAGCGGGATGTCTTGAGCGCGATGATGACCCACGAGACCTCGTTCTTTCGCGACCAGAAGCCCTTCGAGGCCTTGAAGTCGTTGATCGCGGAACTGGCGGTCAAGCGGGCCGCCGAGAAGCAGCTCGTGTTCTGGTCGGCCGCCTCATCGACCGGGCAGGAGGCCTTCAGCATCGCGATGCTTTTGAACGAGCACTTCCGGGACCTTGTCGCGTCCTGGCGGATTCGGATCCTGGCCACCGACTACTCCGACGTGGTCTTGGCCCGGGCCCGCGAAGGGACGTTCAGCGAACTGGAAATGGCCCGTGGCCTTCCACCGGCGCTGAAGCAGAAGTATTTCCGCTCCCTCCAGGGGCGGTGGAGCATCTCCCAGGAATGCCGCCGGCTGGTCGAGTTCCGGCAGCTCAACCTGATCGGCACCTGGCCGCTGCTGCCCCCCTGCGACGTCGTGTTCCTGCGGAACGTGATGCTCTACTTCGACGTGACGACACGCCAGTCGCTCGTGAAGCGGGTGGCCCGGGCCATGCGGGCCGACGGGAGTCTGTTTCTCGGGGGTGCCGAGACGATGATCGGCATCGACGACGGCTGGCAGCGGCACACGGTCGCCGGCGCGAGCTTCTATCGCGTGAAGCGCTGACGCTCGGCCGAGAAGTTCGGCGGCAGGAAGGTGACCTCGCGGTCGTTGGCCAGGTCGGGGCCGGGCGTGGACCGGCCACGGCGGACCTCGGTGGCCAGCCGTGCGATCAGATCGGCGACGATCTCCGGATGGTCGGCCTCGAGGTTCCTCGTCTCGGCGGGGTCGGCCTCGAGGTCGTAGAGCTGCACGGGTGGGAGGCCCCGCTTGTTTGCCTCGGGCTCCCTGGGCTCGCTCCAGCCGCCGCTGCCGCCGCAGAGGCAGAGCTTCCACCGCCCCCGGCGGATCGCGAACGACCCGTCGACCGAGTGGCTCACGAGCGTTTCCCGCCCCGTGGACGCGTTCCCGCGAAAGACTGGGCCGAGGCTCCAGCCGTCCTCGCCGCCCGGCAGCTCCGGCAGGCGGTGCGCGCCGGCCGCCTCCGCCAGCGTCGGGAACACGTCAGTCAAACAGGCGACCGCGTCGGTGATGCGACCGCCGGTGATCACCCCTGGCCAGCGGACGACGAGCGGCACGCGGTGGCCGCCCTCGAAGATGTCGGCTTTGTGGCCGCGGAAGCCGGCGCTCGGGTCGTGGCCGTGCTGCCGCAAG
Source organism: Candidatus Kuenenia stuttgartensis (assembly GCA_945876515.1). Lineage (GTDB taxonomy): Bacteria > Planctomycetota > Planctomycetia > Pirellulales > UBA1268 > QWPN01. Next base: position 3,999 of record CAMCPF010000025.1, on the reverse strand, counting down.
AGGTCGAAGTTGGCCTCGGGGGAGCAGCCGTTGTCACTCGTGAAGATCACGAGCGTGTGCTCGGCGACACCGGCCTCGTCCAGCGACGCGAGGATCTGGCCCACGTGATGGTCCACCTGCATCACGAAGTCGGCGTAGGGGTTGAGGCCGCTTCTACCCTCGAACGGCGGCTCCGGCACGATCGGCGTGTGCGGGGCGGGGAGCGGCAGGTAGAGGAAGAACGGCTCGGCTGCTGCGGCGTGCCGCCGGATGTGAGCCACGGCCCGGCGGGCGATCGTGGGCAGGATCTCGGGAATCCTGAAGTCGGGGGCGATCGGCCCCTCACGGTACCATCCGTAGGGATCCTGCTTCTTCGTTACGCCCTCCCGACGGTCAGGCTGGCCAGTGGGACGACCGTTCTCTACCCAGACATACGGCGGCATGTCGAGCGAGCCCGAGAAGGCGAGATAGTCGTCGAAGCCATTGGTGTCGGGGCCACCCGTCACCGGCGCCCCGAAGTCGATCTCCCCCCGTGCATCGCGGGCCCAGGTCCAGCCCAGATGCCACTTGCCGATCATGGCGGTGTGGTACCCGGCCGCCTTGAGCAGGTGGGCGAGGCTGGGCCGCTCCGCCGGGACCAGCGGCGGGCTGGTGCCCGAGAGCACGCCGCGGGAGAGCGTGGTGCGCCAGTTGTATCGCCCAGTGAGCAGGCCGTAGCGGGTCGGGGTGCAGACAGAACTCGGCGTGTGGGCGTCGCGGAAAGTGAGCCCCTCGCGGGCGAGCCGATCGAGGGCAGCGGTGGCGATTTTCGCGGCGGGATTGGTCGCCCGGACGTCACCCAGGCCGAGATCGTCGGCCAGGATCAGGATCACGTTGGGCCGTTCAGGGTGGGCAGCCTCGGTCGCCGAGGCGAGCAGCAGCAAGCAGCCGACGAAGCTGAGGCGGCTCACGGCTTCCACTCGACGCCCAGGATCGTCACGTCGTCGAGCGGCCCGGCCGGCCGGCACCACTCCTCGACTGCCTCGAGCAGGCCGGCCACGCTCTGATCGAGCGGCCCCGCGCGGCCCCCTGCGATGCAGGCCGCCATCTTGTCATCGCCGTAGGGCTCTTGATCCTTGTCCATCGCCTCCGGCACGCCGTCGGAATACAAGTAGATCCGGTCACCCGGCTGGAGTTGGAGCGATCGCTGCTCGTACTCGACCTCCGGCACGAAGGCGATCGGAAACCCCTCGGCGCCGTGAAACTCGGGCGGCCCGCCGCCCGCGGGGATCCGCACGAGCGCCGGATGACCGCCGGAGGCATAGTCGAGCCGCCCGCTGGGCACGTGGAGCACGCCATAGAGCATCGTGAAGTAGAGACCGGAGAACTCATCGGCCTGAAACAGGCGGTTGAGCTGGGTGGCCACATCGGCCGGACTCGCCACCACCACGCGGCCGTCGGGGGCCTGCCGCACCAGCAGCGACGAGTCGGAGACCTTCGGCGTGAGGAAGCGGCCGACCGTGACGGCCATCAAGGACGAGGGCACGCCGTGGCCGCTGACATCGACCACGAACAGGCCGACCCGCTCCTCGTCGAGCGGGAAGATGTTGAGGAAGTCGCCGGCGAGGCTCTGACAGGGGACGTAGCGCCAGGCCACATCGAGCGCAGGGAGGTTCACGTCGGCGGCCGGCAGCAGCGACCGCTGCACCTTGGCCGCCGCCTCGAGGTCGCGGATCATCTGGGCATTGATCCGGGAGATCTCTGAGTTGAGCGTGACGAGCTCCTCGTTGGTCTTCTGCAGGCTGTCGCGGGCCACCGACAGCTCCTGATTGGCGACCACGAGTTCCTGGTTCTTGGAGACGGCGTTCTCGAACGTCGAGACGAGCAGGTTGAGCACCTGCTGCCGCCCTGCCTTGACCTTGAACTTCTGCCCGGCCAGCGAGACCTCGAGCGTGGCGGCGGTCGCGTCGTCACTGCCGTCGAGCGGCGTGGCCAGGAGCGCCTGCATCCTCGCGAGCAGGTAGTCGGGCTCGTAGGGCTTGGTGACGTAGTTGTCGGCCCCCGCGTCGAGGCCGCGGATGATGTCGATCGGGTCCGAGAGCGTGGAGAGCAGGATGAAGGGCACGGTCCGCAGAGCGGAGTCGGTCTTGACCGCCTTGCAGAAGTCGTAGCCGGTCGCCACCGGCATCTCGATATCGGAGATGATGATGTCGGGCCGCCGTTCCCGAGCCATCTCCAGGGCGAGCGCCCCGTTCTCCGCCCAGCGGACCGTGTGGCCAGCGTCGGCGAGCCTCTTCTGCAGGATCCTGGCCTGCATCCGGCTGTCCTCGGCGATGAGGACATCCACACCGCCGGCCGCCGCCGAGGAGGTCGCGTCAGCCACGTCCTTGCCCCGTGTCAGGTGAAGGTGGCCAGGGCGGTGGGGGCATCCTTGTGGATGCTGAACAGCTTGTCGAGGTTCGTCAGCTTGAAGACCTGAAAGATCTCCGGCCGGATGCTGCACATCTTCAGTCGCCCCTGGCCGGCAGAGATCTTGCGATGCAACTGGCCGAGGAGCCCGAGCATGGCGCTCGACATGAACTCGACGTTGGAGAAGTCGAGCAGCACGTCCGGGCCGGAGGCCTTGCCGAGCAACTGCGCCATCTCGGTACGGATCTCGTCGAGCATGGTGTCGTCGAGGATCTTCTTGTCCTTGAAGAGCACCATGAAGATGTCGCCCTTCTTGCCGGTCTGGATTCTCCGGAACTGATCCATGAATTCTCCCGTAGGGGCTGGGCAACGGCCGGGATGGTGCCGGACTGGCGCCACCCCATGAGTCACCTTGAAATCGTAGCGACTCTCCGGCCACATCGCCACCAGTCGGCCTTCCTCAGCCGGCGGCCGGACCCTAATTTCACGGCCGCGAGTTGGCCACCCGCACCGGTCCACGCAGGGGCGTCACGCCGCCGGCGACGCCCAATCCGCTCCCGATCCGTCGCAGCCCCCGGTCGAGGCCCCCCGGCCCCTCGGCGACCAGCAGCGAGTCGATCCGGCCGTCGCCGTCGTCGTCGATGCCGGCCGCGAACACGGCCGCTTGGAGGCGTGACAACTCGGCGAACGCATGGTGCCTGGCGAGCAGGCCGGCCGTGGGACTGCCCGACCAGACCTCGACGCGCGAGCCGCCCCGGCGGCCCGCCGAGACGATGATGTCGTCGGCCGCATCGTCATCGTAGCGGCCAGCCGCGAGGGCCAGGCCCCCGCGGAGCGTCGGCACGAGTGGTCTCAGGCGTCGGACGACGATGGGAGCGGCGGACACGTCGTAGATGGTGACGAGCGGCGCCATGCCCGGCCCACTGCCGACCGCGATTTCCATCCGGCCATCGCGGCTTCCCGCATCGACCAGCGCCCCGTCCGTGAAGATGCCGATGTCGGCGGTCGCCACGGTCGCGCCTCCGAGCACGTGACGCGGGAAAGCCATGAACGCCCGCACGGGTGAGTTCGCGACAGGGTCGGCTGCATCAGGCGTGATGGCGAAAACCCGGACGTCACCCGGACCGCGGGCCGCCGTCGCGACCAGGTCGATGAAGCCGTCGCCGGTCACGTCACCGATGGCGATCTCGATGCCACCGCGAAAGTTGCGAACGAAGGGGAACGTGCGGTAGGCGACCAGTTCGGTGCCATCCTGACGAAAGACGCGAACCTCACCCAGGCGGCCCGGCCCAGACGCCGTGACGATTTCCTCGATCCCATCCCTATCGACATCACCCACGGCCACGCGGACTCCACCGCGAAACCGTGGTTCGTAGGCCAGGAACCGTGCCCGAATCTCACCCGAGGCCTGATCGATGACCGTGACCCAAGGAAGCCCGCCCGACGCAACTTCTGCACCCGTCACGATGATTCCCGGCCTCTCTGTCGGCGGCTCGGGCTCAGTCGGCGGCTCGGGCTCTGTCGGCGGCTCGGGCTCGGTCGGCGGCTCGGGCTCGGTCGGCGGCTCGGGCTCAGTCGGCGGCTCGGGCTCAGTCGGCGGCTCGGGCTCAGTCGGCGGCTCGGGCTCAGTCG
>CAMCPF010000024.1 GCA_945876515.1 Candidatus Kuenenia stuttgartensis | reverse complement strand
CTCGGCCTCGGCCGGGGTGATCGGCTTGCCGACGTGGGGGGGCGGCATCACGGCATCGGGGTCGGTGCTCGTGATCCGCGCCACGAGTTCGCTGGCGGTCGCGTCGCCCGGCACCACGGCCGTCGCGCCGCTCTCGAGCGCGGCCGTGGCGGCTTCGCGCAGGTCGAGCCGGAGCCCGGCCTGCCGATCCTCGGCATCGGGGCCGTGGCAGGCGAAGCAGCGATCCGACAGGATCGGGCGAATGTCGCGATTGAAGTCGAGCGCGGGTTCGGCGGCGACCATGCCGGCGGAGATCCCGAGGCACGTGGCAGCCGCGGCGGACAGGATGCGAGCCCTGGCGGTGTGACCCATCCGTTTCGATTCTCGGGGGAGAATCGCTCCTCGGGGGCACCCGCGTCGCCGCCGCGCGGGGTCACGCGGCGCGGACACCGCAGCGGCGGCATCGATCGGCGGGGGAGTGAGGCCTACGCCTCACTCCCCCATGAAAGCCTTCATGATCGGCCCTGTCAAGCCGCGGGCGACGTCGCGCACGCCCCGGCGGCCCCGACCGGCGGCGTCAGTCGTTCTTTTCGGCGGCCTTCTTCAGGCGGGCGACCTCGGCCTCGAGCTGCTTGACCCGGGCCTCCATGTCCTGGAACCGCTTGCGGGCCTCGTCCATCTTCGCCTTCGCCTCTTCCATCCGCTTGCGGCCCTCTTCGCGAACCCGCTCCATGGCCTGCTTCATTTGGTCGGCGTTGCCCGAGGGCTGGCCCTTCTCGGCCCGGGCCCGCTCCATCTTCGCGCGGCCTTCTTTCATCCGGGCTTCCCACTCCTGCTTCATCTTTTCCCGCTCTTCGGGCGAAGCCTTTTCCCACTTCTCGCGGGCCTCCTTCATCTTCGCCATCCGGGCTTCCATCATCTCCCGGGCTTCGGACGACATCTCGGGGCGAGCCGCCCCGCGCCACTCGCCGCGGCCCGGCCCGCCAGCCGGCGGGCCACCGGGGCCACGAGCGGCGAGCATCCGCTCGATCCGGGCGAGCCGGCCGGAGATGTCGTGCAGCATCGAGAGCGCGTCGGCCCGCGGCCCTTCCGGCCGCGGCGGGCCCATGTGGGCGTGGTGCGGGCCGTGATGGCCGGGGCCGCCGTGCATCCCGTGGCGATGATGGTCACGGTGATGCTCGTGGGATTCGTGCCCGCCGTGATGCTTGCCGCGGCAGCGATCGCACTCGCCCTTGCAGTCTCCCTTGCACTCGCCCCGCTCGCCCTCCGTGCCCTTCCGCCAGCCGTCGCCGTCGCGGTTCTTCTCGTCCCGCTCGCCATCCTCCGCGAGCATGGTCACCAGGCCCATCCACGCCTGGACGGCGGGCTCGAGGTAACTCCGCTGCCACTCGGCGGCGGCCACCGGGGCGGGGGCGATCGTGGCGGCCGCGAGTGCGGCCAGGCATCCGACGGAAGCCGGAATGCGGTGACTGGCGAACATGGGATGACTCCTCGAATGAGCGGTGAGGGGAACAAGCGGAGAAAAAGGACGACACGCCCGAAGCCGGGGGCAGGGCTGCCCTGCCGGAGCGTTACCACCACCTTGAACGGCCGAGCCCTGGCAGGGTTGCGGAGCCATGCCCCGCGGGGTCTGGGAATCTATACTCTGGCAGCGTGCGGGCGGGGCGATCGCCGCCGGCCGCTTCCCGCTTCGGAGTCTCGCCATGCGCACCCGTTCTTTGCCGGCCCTGCCCTCGACCCGCCGCCGATTCCTTCAGGGGGCCGCTGCCGGGGGCTTCGCAATCGTCCTGCCGGCCGGCGGCCGGTCGCTGGCGGCGGCCGCCGAGCGGCCGATCTTCGCCACGATCGGGCTGCGGAATCAGGGCTGGACGATCACCAGCAAGTCGTTCCCGTTCGTGGACTTCGCCGCCCTGGCCGACGTCGATGCGAACGTGCTGGCCGAGAACGTCGCCAAGGTCGAGAAGGCCACCGGCCGGAAGCCCGACGCCCATGCCGACTACCGTAGGATCCTCGACCGCAAGGACATCGACGCGGTGATGATCGCCACGCCCGATCACTGGCATACGAAGATCGCCCTGGAGGCGATGGCCGCCGGCAAGGATGTTTATTGCGAGAAGCCGCTCACGCTCACGATCGACGAGGGCAAGCAGATCGAGCGGGCTGTCAAGCAGACCGGCCGCATGTTCCAGGTGGGCACGATGCAGCGGACCGAGTGCGACGGGCGGTTTCTCCAGGCCATCGCCCTGGTGCGTGCCGGCCGGATCGGCAAGGTGCGAAAGGTCACTTGCGGGATCAACGGGATGGAGCCGTCGCCCTCGATTCCCGAGACGGCCGTGCCCCCGGGGCTCGACTGGGATTTCTGGCTCGGGCCAGCCCCGGCCGTGGCCTACCGGGCGTTGCCCGAGCTCCGCAAGGGCTACGGCGGGGGCGTGCCGCTCTACAGCAACGGCCACTATTCCTTCCGCAACTGGCACGAATACTCCGGCGGCAAGCTGACCGACTGGGGCGCCCACCACGTCGACATCGCCTGCTGGGCCCTGGGCTGCACCGACACCGGTCCGAGCCGGGTGGAGCCGCTGGAGTACACGCTGCCGGTCGAATACAAGGACGGCCAGCCGCTCGTGGCCGACCGCTACAACGCCGCTACCGAGTTCACGATCAAGGTCGCGCTGCCCGACGACGTGGAGATGATCATCACGAGCGAGGGCGACAACGGCATCCTGTTCGAAGGGGATGAGGGGCGGTTCTTCGTGAATCGCGGCAAGCTCACCGGCAAGCCGGTCGAGGACCTCAAGGACGGCCCGTTGCCTGCGGGGGCGATCGAGGCGATCTACGGCGGCCCGGTGGCCCGCAACCACACCGACAACTTCGTGGCCGCGATCAGGTCGCGGACACAGCCGATCTCCGACGTCTGGTCGCACAATCGGATGCTCGAGATCTGTCACCTCGCCAACATCGCGATGCGGCTCGGCCGGGGGCTCGACTGGGATCCGGTCAAGCGGGAGATCGTGGGCGACGACCAGGCAAACACCTTCCTGGCCCGCGAGAGCCGCAAGGGCTACGAGACCAGCGTCTGAAGCCTCCGTCACGGGCCGCCGTGCACCTAGCGGAGCGTCAGCAGGCTCTGCAGCAGGTCCAGCTTTTCCGCCCCGGACTTTTTCACCAGGGGGCAGGTGGCACAGGTCTGGGTCTGGGCGGTCTTGGACAGGTCCGCCGCCCTCACGTCAGTTTGATGGCCAGCGGTTCCACCACGGCCCGCACGCCGCCCAGCATGCCCAGGTGCGTGGTGAGCTCCGACTGGCTCGCGATCCCATCGCCATCCCCGTCCACCGCAGCGATCAACCGATCGGCGACGGCTGCCCGGGCATCCACGTCGGGACGGGCCCGGGCTACTGCGGCCCGGGCCTCCGGCAGCGACACCTTTCCGTCGCCATCGCTGTCACAGGCTGCGAGCAGCGCCTTGGTGTCCGCTTTGCCGCGGCGGTCCGCCGCATCGTCACGGACCTTCGCCAGCCGCTTGGCAACGAGGTCGGCCTGGGTGTCGGAGACCCGGCCGGTGCCACCGGCGGCGAGCAGCGTCTTGACCGCTGCAAGGTCAGCTTCGGCGGGCTGCGCCGCCGGCTTGGTCGCATCCTGGGCAGCGGCGGCCCCCGCCGCGGGGATCTGGGCCGCCGGAGCGCCCGTCTCGGGATCGATCAGCTTCGACTGCTTGAGGGCTTCCGCGGCTCCCTCGAGCGCTTCGTCGAGCGACACCGCCTGGCCACGGGCGACGACGGTCGAGCCGACGAGCAGAACGATGGCGAACAGGGGGGTACGCACGGGAGATCTCCTGTCGGCGGAGGGGGCGAGGCCATTTCGGTTTCGGAACCTGCTGCCGGATTATTCCTGAAACCGATGGCCGTCGAAAGAGAAGCGGCAGCCGGGCGGTTGAGCCCTTGATTTTGCGGGCCGCGGGCCGGGGCTGGCGTTCTCCCGGGGCTTTCGGTCAGCCCAGGATCCCCTGGACCACGTGCCCGTGCACGTCCGTCAGCCGGAAGTCGCGGCCCTGGTAGCGGTAGGTGAGCCGCTCGTGGTCGAGGCCCAGGCAGTGGAGGATCGTGGCCTGGAGATCGTGCACGTGGACCTCGTCCTGGGCGACGTGGAAGCCGAGCTCGTCGGTCGCGCCGTAGGTGACACCGCCCCGGATGCCGCCGCCGGCCAGCCACATCGTGAAGGCGTTGGGATGATGGTCGCGGCCCAAGGAGCGACCGAGCACGGCGCTCGCCTCCACCATCGGCGTGCGGCCGAACTCGCCCCCCCAGACCACGAGCGTCTCGTCGAGCATCCCGCGCCGCTTGAGGTCGGCCACGAGCGCCGCCGAGGCCTGGTCGGTGGCTCGGCAGTTGTTCCGCACGTTGCCGGCCACGTCGGAGTGGGCGTCCCAGCCCTCGTGGTAGATCGTGACGAATCGCACGCCCCGCTCCACGAGCCGGCGGGCGACGAGGCAGGCGCGGGCGAAGCTCGACTCCTCGGGCTTGCAGCCGTAGAGCGCGAGCGTCTCGGGGGATTCGTCGGCCAGGTGCATGAGCTCGGGCGCCGACGTCTGCAGCCGATGCGCCATCTCGTAGGCCGCGATCCGGGTGGCGATCTCGGGGTCGCCATCCGCGGCCAGCCGGCGTCGGTTCATGGTCGCGACGAGCCCGAGCGTGTCGGCGGCCAGCCGGCCGTCGGCTCCAGCGGGGGAATCGACGTTCAGGATCGGCGGGCCGGCGTTGCGGAATCGAGTCCCCGTGTAGAGGCTCGGCAGGAAGCCGCTCGACCAGTTGGCGCTGCCGCCGCTGATCCCGGAGCCCGTGCTCATCACCACGAAGGCAGGCAGCTCGTCGCTCTCGCTGCCGAGGCCGTAGGTCACCCACGAGCCCATGCTCGGCCGGCCCGGCTGGGCGAAGCCGCAGTTCATGAAGATCTGGGCCGGGGCGTGGTTGAACTGGTCGGTGCGGCAGCTCTTCACGATCGCAATCTCGTCCACGACCGTCGCGAGGTGAGGGAGCATCTCGGAGAGTTCGGCGCCGCAGTGGCCGTGCCTGGCGAACCGATACCGCGGCCCGAGTACGGCGGCGTCGGGCCGGATGAAGGCGTACCGCTGGCCGCCGATCACCTCCGGCGGGATCGGTTTGCCCTCGATCCGGGTGAGCTCGGGCTTGTGGTCGAAGAGCTCGAGCTGGCTCGGGGCCCCGGCCATGAACAGTTGGATCACCGCCTTGGCCCTGCCGGGAAAGTGGGCCGGGCGGGCGGCCAGGGGCCCCGCCGGCCGCACGGCCGCCCGGGCCGGCTGCCGCAGGGCGCCGGTCAAGAGGACGGCCAGGGCGATCTTGCCCACGCCGATGCCGCAGTCGGCGAAGAAGTGCCGGCGGGTGATGTCGAGCGGATGGGTCATCGCGTCACCTTTTCACGATCGCTTCGTCCAGGTTCATCAGCGCCCGGGCCACGAGGGTCCAGGCGGCCCGCTCCCGCACCGTCGCGTCGCTCTCGCCGCCGGCGAGCTTCACCGCGTCGAGCTCCCCGGCGGCCAACCGTCGCCGCTGCTCGGCGAGGTAGTCGAGGAGGAGCTTCGCCTCGTCGGCCTCGAGGCTGCGGGACAAGAGCCGGCGGGCGAGCAGGTCGAGCCGGCCGCTGTCGTCTCCGGCGGCGGCGGTGAGGCGGCCGAACGCCTGGGCGATCTCCACGAACATCGGGTCGTTGAGGAGCGTCAACGCCTGGAGCGGGGAGTTCGAGACCTCGCGGCGGGCGATGCAGGCCTCGCCTGTCGGGCCGTCGAAGGTGGTCGTGAAGGCGAAGGGCGCGGTCCGCTTCTGGAAGGTGTATATGCCGCGCCGATATCGGTCTTCACCCTGGCTGGCCTCCCACTTGGGCGAGCCGTAGGCTACTTCGGTCACGCCGCCCGGCTGCGGCGGGCGGACACCGGGGCCATACATCTTGGCCGACAAGAGCCCGGCCGCCGCGAGCATGCTGTCGCGGATGACCTCGGCGTCGAGCCGCACCCGCGGCCCGCGGGCCAGGAGCCTGTTCGATGGATCACGGGCGGCGAGTTCTGGCGTTGCCGTCGAGGCCTGTCGGTAGATGCCGCTCGTCACGATCAGGCGGTGGAGTCCCTTCAGCGACCAGCCCAGGCCGCCCGACGCGGCCGGCTCCATGAATGAGACGGCCAGCCAGTCGAGTAGTTCCGGGTGGCTCGGAAGGTCGCCCTGGTAGCCAAAATCCTCGACCGTGGCCACGATGCCCCGGCCGAAGAAGGCCTGCCACTGGCGGTTGACGACGACCCTGGCGGTGAGCGGATTGTCGTGTGAGACGAGCCACCTGGCCAGGGCCAGCCGGTCGGCTGGGGCATCGGCCGGCAGCTGCGGCAGGAAGTGCGGCACGGCCGGCGAAACCTTCTCCTCGGGCTGCGTGAACTCGCCGCGGTGATGGCGGCGGGTCGTTCGCGGGTTGTCAGCCGGCCGCTCCTGCATGACGAGCGTGGAGAGCCCGCCCCGGAGGCTCGCCTCGAGCCGTTCGATCTCCTTGACGCGGTCGCTCACCTCGGGGGCGGTCGAGAGGAAGCGGCGGAAGATCCTCTCGCGCTCGTCGCCCGAGCGGGCTTCCGCGGGCTTCACGAGCACCGCCTCCACGTCGGCCGAATGGCCGCGGGCCTCGGCCCCGGCGGCATCCGTGACCGAAAGCCGGAACCGGCCGAGTGCACAGGCGAAATGCCGCTCGAACCGCAGTGTGACCACGATCGGCTCGCCGGCGGCGATCGGCTGGGTGAGCTCGAAGACGGCCGCCTCGGGGCGGCCCTGCCGGCCGTTGGTGCTCCAGCCGCTCGACATCACGCCGTCGGTCGCAGCCGCCGCGCCGCTGGCGCCCTTGCTGTGCGCGGCGGTGCCGCCGAACGACTCGCTCGCCCGGGCGATCTCGATCCGCGCGGCGTTGGTGGGCACGCGCACCTCGAACTCCGAGAGGAAGAAGTCGCCCTTCGGTCCCTCGTAGGCGCAGAGGCCAGGCCCCCAGGCCGGCAGCGACTCGTGCGGCAGAACTTCCAGGCGGATCCCCTGCACGGGCACGTCCACCCGGGGCAGCGCGATCGTGTAGACGTCGCTCTTGGTCTGGTCGCCGCTGGCGAGCACGGAAGCGTCGTCGAGCACGACGAGGTGCGGCATCGAGCTCTCCAGGGTATCGGGCCGGAGGATCCGCCAGTTCACCGCCCCGGCCGACTGCTCGCGGTTCCAGGCGTCGAATCGCTCGGCCAGCCTCACCGTCGCGCGGCCCTCGCTCGCCGCGGCCACGCCCGGCTCGCTCGAGCCGGCCAGCTGCGTGGCGGCCGGGCCGGCCGGCCAGTGGCCGGGCAGCGCGTTCCAGAGCGACTCGATCTTCGCCCGCGTCTCCGCAAGCCGCTCGGTCCGCTCCGCGCTCGGGACGACCCATTCCGGCTCGTCGGCGTTGTTCAAGAGCGCGAATAGCGAGAAGTAGTCGGTGTGGGTGAGCGGGTCGTACTTGTGGGTGTGGCACTGGGCGCACGCGGTGGTCAGGCCCAACCAGGTGGCGCCCGTCGTGCCGACCCGGTCCACCATCGCGAGGTAGCGGAACTCGAGCGGGTCGATGCCCCCTTCCTCGTTGAGCATCGTGTTGCGGTGGAACCCCGTGGCCACGACGTCGTCGGCGGTCGCCCCCGGGAGCATGTCACCGGCGATCTGCCGGATCGTGAACTGGTCGAAGGGCAGGTCGTCGTTGAGCGCCCGGATCACCCAGTCGCGATAGGGCCAGATCGTCCGCGGGCGGTCCTTCTCGTAGCCATTGGTGTCGGCGTAGCGGGCCAGATCCAGCCACTTCCGCGCCCACCGTTCGCCGTAGCGGGCGCTCGCCAGCAGCCGATCGACGAGTGTTTCGTACGCATCGGGGGAGGTATCGGCGAGGAAGGCGTTGAGCTCGGCGGGGGAGGGGGGCAAGCCGACGAGATCGAGATGGACGCGGCGACAGAGCGTGGCCCGATCGGCCTCGACCGAGGCTGCGATCCCCTCCGCCTCGAGTCGGGCCAGCACGAACCGGTCGATTTGGTTGCGGACCCGCGACTCGTCGGCCACGGCGGGCGGCTCCGGTTTGACTGGCTTCACGAAGGCCCAGTGGGGGGCGTAGGCGGCGCCAGCCTTGATCCACTCCGAGAGGATCCGCTTCTCGTCGGCCGAGAGCGAAACCTTGGTGTGGGGCGGCGGCATCACGAGGTCGGGGTCGTCGCTCTCGATCCGGGCCACGAGCTCGCTCGAGTCGGCGTGGCCCGGCACGATCGCCCGCTCCCCGCTGTCGAGCTCCCGAATCGCCGCCTCGCGGAGATCGAGTCGCAGCCCGGCCTCCTGGTTGGCCTCGTCGGGGCCGTGGCACTTGAAGCAGCGAGTGGAGAGGATCGGCCGGACGTCGCGATTGAAGTCGGGGCCGGCCGCGGCCAGCGGCTTGAGCATGGCAAGCACGAGGATGGTGGCCAGGACGCGCGTCATGACGTCAACGGTGTGGCTCGGGGTTGCCCATGCCATCTCGCCGGACGTTCGGGTGGCCTCCCGCGCGCGGGCTCGGGGTTGCCCATGCCATCTCGCCGGACGCTTGCTCCGGCCATCCTGGCCTCCGCTCGCTCGATGCTGGCTGCGCTTCGGCATCCTGCCTGCGCTTGCCAACAACGCCGTCTCGATTGGCATGGGCAACCCCTCGCGGCGAAGAGAGCGGTTTGAAGGGCGAGGAAAAATCGTCCTACCAGATTATAGTAGGCGATCGGGAGGCCGACGCTGAATGGAAACGATCACGAGCCCGGCGAATCCGCGCGTGAAGCAGGCGGCGGCGTTGCGGGCTGCGAGTGAACGCCGGCGGACGGGACTCACGCTTGTGGATGGCCTGCGGGAGATCACGCGGGCCGTGGTGGCGGGCGTGGAGATCGTGGAGCTGTTCGTGGCGGCCGAGGATCGTGCGGAGGATGCGCGAGCCGTGGATCGGGCCGCGTGCATCGATACCAGCGCGGCCCACGGCGCCGAGGTCGTGCGGCTCGGCCCCCGCGCCTTCGAGAAGCTGGCCTTCGGCGACCGCGACGAGGGTGTGGTCGCGGTGGTCCGCTTTCACGGCAAAACGCTCGGCGAGGTGTCGTTTTCCGTGGGCCGGCCCGTGCTCGTTGCCGAGGGGGTCGAGAAGCCCGGCAATCTCGGGGCCATTCTGCGGACGGTCGATGCGGCCGGGCTCGGCGGTGTGATCGTCTGCGATGGCGGCACCGATGCGGCGAACCCGGCCGTGATTCGGGCCAGCCTCGGCACGGTGTTCAGCGTGCCCCTCGCGGCGGCCACCGCGGCGGAGACCATCGCGTGGTGCCGGGGGCACAACCGAAGCGTCGTCGCGGCCACGCCCGAGGGCCACGGCCCTTGGCATGAGGCGAGGCTGGCCGGTGACACCGCGATCGTGGTCGGCAGCGAGGCGGAAGGGCTGTCGGCGGCCTGGCAGAAGGCGGCCGACTCGGGCACGATCCGGCTCGAGACCGTTCGCCTACCGATGCGGGGCATCGCCGACAGTCTCAACGTGTCGGCGACCGTGGCGGTGCTGGCCTACGAGGCGGTGCGACAGGAGCTCACCCGATGACCGAGAGATCGTCCATGAATCCGCAGCCTGACGCCGCCGGCGCCGACTTCGCCGCGCTCGCAGAAGCCTGCGGCACCAGCGGCCCCGAGGCGATGCTCGAGGCGCTGGCCGCGTCACTCGCCGCCCGCCGCCGGTGGCACGCCCTCTTCGACCTGCGAATGGTGCAGGCGCGGCAGCGGCTTGGCCTGCCCGTGTCGGGCGACGTGGGCCCGCTCGACGAGGCCACGCGGGAGCGGCTCGACGAGCTGTCGCTGGCCGCGTGCCGTGAGGTGGGCTGGCCGCTGTTGGAGGAGGGGCAGGTGGCGGCGGGCTGGATGTATCTCCGCGCGGCTGCGGCGGCCGAAGCGGTGGCCGCGCGGCTGGCCTCGCTCGCCGAGCGGGTCGCGCCGGCTGCCGCCGCACACAATCCCGGTGACGAGGAGACCGGCTCAGGCACCAACGACACCGACGACGAGGAAACCCAGCGGCAGCTCCAGGAGATTCTCGGCGTGGCGCTCTGGGAATCGGGCGACCCGGCCCTCGGAATCTCGCTCGTGCTCCGCACGCAGGGCACCTGCAACGCCGTCACCGCCTACGAACAGGCCGTCTCACGTCTGCCGGCAACGCGGCAGGCGCCGGCCGCGCGGGTGCTGGTCGAGCACCTGTACGCCGAGGTCGTGCGGAACCTCGCCGCCGACCTCGCGCGGCGGGGCATCGACACGGCGGCCGCCTTGGCCTCTGCGACGCCGCTGGTGGCCCTGCTCGACGCAGCCGGCGGGCTCGCGGGCGACCCGAGCCTGCATGTCGATGTCTCGCACCTCCAGAGCGTGCTGCGGATCGCGCGGATCTGCAGCGACGAGCCCACGCTCGGTCGGGCCTGGGAGCTTTCCCGCTACGCCTGCCGGCTGCCGGACGACGTGACCTACCCCGGCGAGTCGCCCTTCGAGCGAGTCGGCGAGGCCTCGCGGCTCTTTTATGCCGCGCAGCTCGGCCGCGACGTGGCCGAGGCGGTCACGTTCTTCCGCCGGGTAGCGGCCACGGCCGATCCGCTCGACTCGGGCACGCTTCCCGCCGACACGCTCGTGCTGCTGCTCCACCGCGTCGGCCGCGACGCCGAGGCGCTCGAGGCGGCGGTGAACCGGCCCCGTGAGGGCGGCCCGCCGAGCGCCATGCAGTCGATGGGCATGCTGCCGTCGCTCGTCGAGTTGGCCGCGGCGTCAGGCCAGTGGGAGGTGCTGCTCGAGGCCTGCCGCAGACACGGCGACGAGATCACCTTCGCCGCCGCGCTCGCTTCCAGGGCGGCTGCTCAGAACGAGCCCCAGGGTCGCCGCCAGCCCCAGGCATGATGCGGCGGCTCGCAGGCCTCGCACTCCGAGCAGGGGCCGCCCTCGCCGCAGACGCCGATCGGCCGCTCGTAGCCGAGGTCTGATGGCTTGGTGAAGCCGCGGCCCGGCGGCAGCTGCCACGGGGCCAGCATCTCCGGGCCCTGCCGTGAGCCGTCGCAGCCGATCCAGCGACCGCAGCCGTCGCAGGGATCTTGCCAGTGTTCGGGACCGCAATAGCGGGGTCCGCAGCCGGCGTTGCGGCAGGGATAGGTCGTGCCTGCGGCGGTGCCGCCGCAGCGACCGCAGTGGTGGCCGCCGGCAGAGGCCATCGCGGCCACCACGATCCCGGCCACCAGGCTCGTGCCGAGAACGATGATCCGGTTTGTGAGGGTGCGGTTTTGCATGCCACCTGTATCGGTCGCAGGGGCAGGCCCGGCTCGACCGGGAGTCCGGTTCGCCCGCAGGGTTTGCCTTGCTTGCCAGGCCGGTTCGTCAGGCCGTCGGGGGGAAGGCGAGCGACCGCTCGAACACCCGGAGGTATTCCCGTGCACTGGTGTCCCACGACCAGTCCTGCCGCATCGCCGTGGCGACGAAACTCAGCCACAGTCCGCGGTCGGCGTGGGCGTCGAGGGCCCGTTCCACGGCGTGCACGAGCGCCCCAGCCTCGCAGGCGCCGAAGGTAAAGCCGGTGGCCCGGCCCTCGCGGATCGCCTCGGGCGTGGCGTCGACGACGGTGTCCACCAGACCACCGGTCGCCCGCACCACGGGGATCGCGCCGTACCGCTGGGCGTAGAGCTGCGTCAGGCCGCAGGGCTCGAACCGGCTGGGCACGAGCACGATGTCGGCGGCGGCCTGCACGAGGTGCGCGAGCCCCTCGTCGAAGCCGATCACGACGTCCACCGTGCCGGGGAACGCGGCGGCCACCCGGCGGAGCGACTCCTCGGCGGCGGGGTCGCCGGTGCCGAGCACGACGAAGTGGGCCCGGCCGGTGCCTGCCATCCGACCGATCAGTTCGACGACGAGATCCACCCCCTTCTGCTCGGCGAGCCGGCCCACGAACGCCACGAGCGGCCGGGCGTCGGGGGCGGCGTGGCCGAGGCGGGCGGCCAGCGCCACCCGCGCGGCGTACTTCCCTTCGCCGACGTCCTGCTCGCCGTAGGGCCGCGGGATGTGCGGGTCGGTGGCCGGATTCCAGGCGGTGGTGTCGATCCCGTTGACGATCCCGGAGAGCGTCGCCGCCCGCGCCGCCAAGAGCCCCTCGAGGCCGCGGCCGCCCGGCGCCTGCTGGATCTCGCGGGCGTAGGTCGGGCTCACCGTGGTGAGCGCGTCGGCGAACACGAGCCCCGTCTTGAGCAGATTCAGCTGCTGGTGGAACTCCATCTGCTGCCAGTTGAAGTACCGCCAGTCGAGGCCCGTCAGCAGCATGTCCCAGTGCCAGAACAGCCCCTGGTAGGCCATGTTGTGGATCGTCATCACCGTGCGGGCCCGGGCGACGGCCGGCGCCGCATGGTAGAGGATCTTCTGGTAGGCCGGCACCAGGCCCGTCTGCCAGTCGTGGCAGTGGATGATGTCGAAGGGGGCGGCCTGACGGCAGGCCAGCTCGATCGCGGCGCGGGAGAAGAAGATGAACCGCTGGGCGTTGTCGGGATAGTCTTCAGCGCCACCGTAGAGCGCCTGGCGATCGAAGAACTCGTCGTTGGCCACGAGCAGGGTGGTCACCGCCGAGCCGGGCAGCCGGCAGCGGAGGATCCGGGCCACCGGCCGCCGCGTGCCCAGCGGCACCTCGAACTCGAGTCCGGTCGGCTCGATCGGCAGGCCCTTGGCGAGTGCCTCGCGGTAGGCGGGAAGAACGAGCGTGACCTCGCAGCCGAGCCGGGCAAGCGCCTCGGGCAACGCGCCGGCCACGTCGGCCAGGCCGCCGGTCTTGGCGAAGGGGACGGCCTCGCTGGCCACCTCGAGCACGCGCATGGGGATGGCAATCCTTCCGGCGGAACGCCGGCCGTCGCGGGGTGCGGCCGACCGCGGAACCCGCCGCCCGAGCCCGCAAGGCTTCCGCCATCGCTACCAACTATACGACGCGTTTTGGGCGCAGGCGGCCGCGGCCATCACTCGGCCGGGGGGTCTTTCGGCCGGCTCCGACCGGCCGTGACGAGCGCCTCGTAGGCGGCCTTCATGGCCGCGACCCGCTCGGGCTGGGCACCGGCGAGATTCCGCCGCTCGCCCAGGTCGGCAGCGAGGTCATAGAGCTGCACGGCGGGCCCGTCATCGCCTCCCTTCGTCCAGCCGCCCGAGCCCCTGCCGAGGATCAGCTTCCAGCGGCCGTCGCGGATCGACGGCAGGCCGCGGGCCGAGCAGCTCACGGCGTGCCGGCGCACCGGCGCGGTGCCGCCCCGCAACAAGGGCAGCAGGCTCACGCTGTCCTCACCGGCGGTTGCCGGAAGCGTCGCGCCGAGCACGTCGGCGAGCGTGGCCGTCAGGTCGGCCTGGTGCACGAGCGCATCGCAGACGCTGCCGGGCCGCGCGACCCCCGGATACCGGACGACGAAGGCCACGCGATGGCCTCCCTCCCAGACATCGCTCTTGTAGCCCCGCAGCGGCCCGCTCGGGAAATGTCCCCGCTTCTCCAGCTCGGCGGCGCCGACGTAGGGGGCGAAGCCGTTGTCGCTCGTGAACACGACGAGCGTCTTCCCAGCCACGCCCGTTCGCTCGATCGCGGCGAGCACGTCGCCGACGACCGCGTCGGTCTCCATCACGAGATCGGCGCAGGCGTTGTCGAGGCCGCTCTTGCCTTGCCAGGGCTCGTTGACCGCCAGCGGGGTGTGGGGCGAGGTGAGCGGCAGATAGAGGAGGAAGGGCGCCGGTTGCTGGGCCGCCTCCTCGATGAACGTCACCGCCCGATCCCTCAGGGCCGGCAGCACGGCCTCGAGCCGCCAGCCCGCGAGGGCCGGGCCCTGCTGGCTGGCCCGGTGGTTCTGGAAGTCGGCTGCCGGTAGGAGCGTGGCGGGAATGCCCACGGTGCGATCGTTCTCGATGAAGCAGTAGGGGGGCCAGTTGGGCACGTCGGTGCCGAAGTAGCTGTCGA
Organism: Candidatus Kuenenia stuttgartensis; assembly: GCA_945876515.1. Taxonomy (GTDB): domain Bacteria; phylum Planctomycetota; class Planctomycetia; order Pirellulales; family UBA1268; genus QWPN01. The sequence goes on along the minus strand of CAMCPF010000024.1, from coordinate 870 downwards.
AACCACAGGCCGTCGGGCCACCTGGGATCGGCTCCGAGAAGATTCGCTGCCAGGCGGCGCGGTGGGCCTCGGTGACGTCCTCTGGACCGGGCCGTGGTTTTCCCTTCTCGACTTGGCCCAGCAGCGGCCGGTCGCCCGGTTCGAGCGGCCAGTTCCAACCGAGGTGCCACTTGCCGATCGCCGCGGTGCGGTAGCCATGCTGCTTGGCGAGCCCCGCGATCGTGAGCCGCTCAGGCTCGATCAGAGGCCGCTCCCAGAGGCCGACGATGCCCGCCTTGAGCCGCGTCCGCCAGTGGTAGCGGCCGGTGAGCAGCGTGTATCGCGACGGCGAGCAGACGCCGGAGGACGAGTGGGCGTCGGTGAACCGCATGCCCTCGGCCGCGAGCCGGTCGATGTGCGGCGTGGGGATCCTGCCGCGGTCGGGGTTGTAGCACTGCACGTCGCCGTAGCCGAGGTCATCGGCGTAGATCACGACCACGTTGGGCCGTTCGGCTAATGCGGTCGCGGGCACAAGGCAGACGAGCAGCGCGAGCGTGGCGGGCAAGGCGAGCGAGCGTGCGGCATCTCGACCGGGCATGGCGAGCCTCTCGTGAAGCTGGGGCCGCCCGGGTCATCAGCCCGTGGCGACGGCCGGGTAGCCCTGGTTGTAGAGGTTCGGCGGGTCGATGGCCACGTGCCGGGGTTGCCGGGGTCCGAGCCCGGAGTTTTGCCCCCGACTCACTTCCGCTGCCAGCGGTCGCGCTCCGCAAGCACCCGCCGCGGGCCGTCTCCGTCGAGCCACTCGCGGGCCGCCGCCTCGCCGCGCAGGAACGCGTCCCAAAACGCGGTCGTGACCGCGAGGATCGCCCGGTGGTGATTTGGATCCCGCGG
>CAMCPF010000023.1 GCA_945876515.1 Candidatus Kuenenia stuttgartensis | reverse complement strand
CCGTGAACTCGCCCAGCAAGTCGTCGTGCCAGGCCACCGGCTGATCGAACTCCAGGACGATCTCGTCGCGGCGCGGCGAGGTGAAGAACGCGCGACGGAGGTTGGGCGGGGTGATCGACCCGACGGGTCGGGCCCCGTAGAGATCGCGTTGGATCAGCGGCACGATCAGCCGCGCGAACTCCGCATACCCCGCGGCCGGGAAGTGGCAGCCGCCCGGTGGTTCGATACCGAGTGTCGACATGACACTCAGCCGGGAGAAGGCGGTCGGTAGCGTCCGCTGCACTTCGCGCAGCCGATTGTCGGAGCCATCAATACCCATCGAGCACGATTTGGGCCAGATCTGAAACACGTAGGAGTGCTGGACGTTGGGATAGTCCTCCTTCCAGCCGGCGGCCATGTCGCAGAACAAGGAGCGATAGGTCTCCCAGCCGTATCCGCCGGTCGGCCCATCAGCACCCTGATCGTTTTCGCCCTGATGCCAAAGGATCCCGCGGATCCCGTGGGTCAGCCGCGCCTCGCGGACCCGGGCGAGCAACCGCCCGTAGATCGTGGCGGGGTCGGTGGGATTGGCCGGATTGCGCTGGTGTTGATCGATCCGGGTGCCGCCGACCGCGCCGTTGATGATGCAGATCGGAACCTGCTCGCGCTCGATCAAGTGGCGGCCCAACTCCATCCCCCAATAGCCGATCTGGAGCCTGCCGCCATCGCCTGAACGGTGCCGTGCCTCGCCCCACTCCCGGGCGTGGGGATTGCCGGGATCGCCCGCCACGACCCCGAACGACCGCAGCCAGGGGCTGTGGTACTCCGGCTCCTCCTTCCCGAAGTCGGTCGCCACGGCGTTCGACTGGCCATCGATCAGGAAGGCGTCGCCACACACCAGGTCGCCCACCTCCTCGACCACCGTCTCCCGCCCTTCGCGTTCGGATCCGAACTGCACCCGATACCGCACCAGCCCCGCTTTCAAGGGCACCGCGAAGGCGAACGACGACTCCTGCTCCGCGTTGGGCGCGGGCTTGTGCCGCGCGGTGTGATACGGCTTGCCGTCGGCCTCGACCCTGAGGAACACGGCGTCGACCGGGCCGACGATCCCACAGTTGGCCAACGTGCCGCGGTAGTGCAGCATCCCCATCCCGGCGGCGTCGCGGGCGTAGAACTGATGCTCGACCGGCCGTTCCTCCGGATCGGGGAGCCGGGCCACCCAGGCGTCGCGCTCGGGCTCCGTGACTCGGATCGTCGTGGACCGGAGCGTGGGTTCACCGCCGTTGTGGACCGTGGCGGTGACGGTCAGGAGGCCGCTGTTCTGGGCGCGCGTGAGCACCAGGCGATCGGCAGCGACCCGCTTGAGCACGGCCAGCGGGGCGACGCTCCACTCCACCTGCACCGGCGGCCCGCCCGCGGCGTCGAGCGCGGCCAGGTTGCCGATCACGGGGACCACTTCGATCGGGCTGCGGCCATCCCATGTCGCGGGGGCGGTCAGCGTGACGTCGGGCTCCGGAATCGCCTCCACCACCTCGATGGCGATGTCCTTGGTCCGAACCCCGTCCGGAAAGACCGCCTTCACCCGCACCGTGCGTTGCCGGCTGCCGACGACCCGCCCTGCCGGATAGGCGAGCGTCGTGCGATCGACCGCCAGCAGCGATTCGGCGGCCGGCCGCGGGGCCGTCGCATCCGCCCATACGATCTTGTGGGCGCCCTGGATCTGCGCGGCGAGGTTCACCGATTCGCCTTCCCGGACCGTCACCCGGTCCATGGGCACCGTGAACTCCTCGCCCTCGCGCACGAGGGGGCCGACGAGCGACTGGAGCGGCTTTTGATTCTCGTATTGCAGCCGGATCCAGTCGGCGGATCGGCTCACGCGGGACACGCGCACCTCGTCCAGCTCGCCCTCGAAGTCGTAGCGGCCGTACCAGCCACCGATCCACAGCTTCGCGGGCCGGCGGATGTTCAGCGGCGCGCCGGAGCCGCGCTGCTCACCTGCCAACTGGCCATCGATGTAGAGTCGCGAACAGCCCTGCTCGTAGGTGTGCGCGACGTGCGTCCATGCGTCGAGCGAAACCCCGCCCCGGCTGCTCACGTTGCCATCAGAGAAGTAACAGTCCACCGAGATGTGCGGTGGGCTGCGGAGCTGCATCACCACCTTGCCCTGCCCTTGTTCGTTGCCCCAGGCGAGCATCCGGACGTTGGGCTTCTCGGCCCGAAACCAGGCCTCGCTGCTATGCGGTTCGCTGCCGGTCGGATAGGTTTCGATTCGTTCTCCGCCCGCCAGACCCTGGCCGGCCGCGAACCGCCTCGCCAAGCCGATGACGCCCGGCGCCGAACTGGTTCCCTTGTCCTCGAGGTGCAGGGAACCCGCGGAATCGGCGACGTCGGCGGCCAGATGCCAGACGCTCAGGTAGCCGTTGTCCGCGTTGAAGACCCCCTGCGCGTCGGACGCACTGGCAGCATCCGGCCGCCCCCAATACACCCGCAGCGTGTGCCGCGACTGGCCCTCGATCCGCGGCATGCGCACCCAGACGCTCGCCTCACCCCGCTCGGCATCCCAGTGGTCGATCTGGAAGGCGAGCGGTCGGCCGTCGGCATCGGCAAAGCGGATGTCGGCGCCGTCGGGTCGCGCCTGGGCAAAGGGAAAGAGATCGCGGTGCAATCGCACCAGCAACGGAAACTGCTCGACCACCACCCCGGCCGGCAGCGCCGCGCCGTCGTCCGTGGTCAGCACGTGGATCCGGCCGGAATGTTTCCAGCCCGCATAGTCGCCGGGATCGGACGCTTTCGCCCGCGCTGCTTCGCGAAGCGACGGCATCGCGCCAACCGCCGCCACGAAGGCCATCACCACGAGCCACGGCCGTGACGACATACGCATCGCAATGACCCCGAGAAAGGTGAACCGGCCCTGCAATCGCGGCTAGCCGGAGCGCGAATCGACGCCGGCCGGCAGCATATCCACTCTCCTGGGAACGGACACGCACGCCTACGCGTGCCCACTTGACTCATGACGCCGGTGGCCGACCACCGAGACGCGCCCACCCGTTCGGACACGTCACCTGTCCGAACCTTGCGGACGCCCCGTTGGCCGACGTATCCTCACCGTGGGGGTTTGTCTCGAGGGCCACGCCGTGAACCATTCCCGCGACCGCATCGGACGCCGCGCGTTCGTCGCCCGGTCCTCGGTCGCCGCCGCCGGAGTGGTCGGCGGCACACGCAGCAGCGGGGCGGCCGCGGCCACCGGCCCGTTCCAGGCGCTGGGCACGCGGATCGGCGAAGTGACCGACACGACGGCGATCGTCTGGACGCGGCTGACGGCGGCACCGACCCGCAACGCCGAGGGCGTGGTGATTCCGCAGCGGGCGTCGGGCGAGCCCAAGCGGGGCAAGGGGGCGTCGAAGGTCGACGTCCCGGTCGACCAGCTCGAGGGTGCGTGCCCCGGTGCGGCGGGCAGCGTACGGCTGCGATACGGCACCCGCGCCGACCTGGCCGACGCCCGGGCCACCGCCGTCGCCGTGGCGACGGCCGAGAACGACTTCATCTGCACGTTCCCGCTGGCGGGGCTGAAGCCCGGCACCGTCTACCACTACGCGAGCGAGATCCCGGGCGGAGCGGCGGAGGCCGCGGTGCACGGCACGTTCGAGACGGCGCCGGCCGCCGACAGCACGGCCGCCGTGCGGTTCTGCGTGATGACCTGCCAGGGCTACGCCGATCGCGGGCATCCCGACGGGCATGGCATCTATCCCGCCATGGCCGCGCTTGCGCCGCAGTTCGCCTGCCTCACCGGCGACCTCGTGTATTACGACAGCGGCGATCCCGATGCGGTGACCGAGCGGCTCGCGCGGTACCACTGGGAGCGGATGTTCAGCCTGCCGCGACTCGTGGCGTTCAACAGCAACCACGCCACCTATTGGCTCAAGGACGACCACGACACCCTGAGCAACGACTCCGGCCCCGGGGCGGCCATGGGCGACTTCACGTTCGCCCAGGGGCAGGCGATCTTTCTTCAGCAGGCGCCGCTCGACCGCTCCGGCCCCAGCTACCGCACGATCCGCCGCGGCCGGGACCTGCAGCTCTGGTTCACCGAGGGGCGTGATTTTCGTTCCCGCAACAAGAGCGCCGACGGTCCCGGCAAGACGATCTGGGGCGCCGAGCAGAAAGCGTGGTTCGAGCGGACGGTAATGGACAGCGACGCCACCTGGAAGGTGCTCGTATCGCCGACGCCGCTGGTCGGTCCCGACCGGAAGACCAAGCGCGACAACCACGCCAACGAGGGCTTCCGGCACGAGGGAGACGAGATCCGCAGCTGGCTCAAGGCCAATGCGGGCGACAACTTCTTCGTGATCTGCGGCGACCGCCACTGGCAGTACCACTCGGTGCATCCGGAGACGGGCCTGCACGAGTTCGGCGCGGGCCCGGCGAGCGACGAACATGCCGGCGGTTCTCCCGGCCTCGACCCGCGGTATCACAGGTTTCACCGGGTGCAGGGCGGATTTCTCGCGGTCACCGCCGAACGGCACGGCGGTACGAGCCGGATCACGTTCGAGCACCGCGACGTGAAGGGCGGAGTGGCCGCCACGTGGTCGGTGGAGCGAGACACCTAACCCGAGACACCTAAACCTGTGGAGTGCGGCATGTCCGTCTCAGCTTTCACTCGATTGATTGCCGCCTGCTGTCTCGCCTTCGTGGCCGTGAGCCCGCTCGCGGCGGCCCCCAACGTGATCATCTTCTACGCCGACGACCTCGGCTGGGGAGAGTTGGGCTGCCAGGGCAATCCCCAGATCCCGACGCCCCACATCGACTCGCTGGCCGCGCAGGGAGTCCGCTGCACACAGGGCTACGTGGCCGCCACCTACTGCAGCCCGTCGCGGGCCGGCCTCCTGACGGGCCGCTACCCGACCCGCTTCGGGCACGAAACCAACAACGACCACGATTCGAGCGGCTTCCTCCACGAGACCACGCTGGCCACCCGCCTGAAGCAGTGCGGTTATGCGACCGCCTGCGTCGGCAAGTGGCACCTGGGCGTGTCACCCGAGCGGCGGCCGACGGCCCGCGGCTTCGACGAGTTCTTCGGCACCCTCACCAACACCCCGTTCTTCCACCCCAAGAACTTCATCGATTCCCGCTCCTCAACCGAGGTGGTCCCGGTCGAATCCAAGGACTTCTATACGACCGACGCCTACGCGGAGCGGGCCGCGGCATGGATCAAGGACCATGCGGCCGGGCCGTGGTTCCTCTACCTCCCCTTCAACGCACAGCACGCGCCTCTGCAGGCCCCGCAGCACTACCTCGACCGGTTCCCGAGCATCGCCGACCCGAATCGCCGGATATTCGCCGCGATGCTCTCGGCCATGGACGACGCGGTCGGTCGCGTGCTGGCCGCCGTCCGCGACGCCGGCCAGGAGGAGAACACCCTCGTGTTCTTCATCGCCGACAACGGCGGCCCCACCGCCAGCACCACCTCGCGCAACGGCCCGCTCCGCGGCTTCAAGATGACGACCTTCGAAGGCGGCCCGCGGGTCCCGTTCCTGGTCCGCTGGCGGGGCCGGCTGCACGAGGGCAAGACGTACGATCTGCCGGTGATGAACCTGGACGTGGTGCCCACCGTGATGGCGGCCGCCGGCTGATGCCCCCCGGTCGCGGTCACCGCACCCTGACCCGCAGCGGCAGCAGGAGCTGCGGCCGGCCGGAGAGCAGCTGTACGAGCGTGTCGGCCTCGACCGCCAGGGGCTCGAGCCCCGGCAGGCCCGCGATCCGGGCCATGATCGCGGCCCTTGTCGCCGCGTCGCCCGTCGGCAGGCCGGCCCGTCGGGCCACCGGCGCGATGTCACCCCCGGCCGCCGCAAAGAGATCGTCGAACAGCCCGCGGGGCTCCGGCAGCAGCATCCGCTCGACCTTCTCGTCAGCGTCGATCTTCGCCAGCTTCCTGGCCTCGTCGATCGCGTCGTCGAGCGTGCCCAGCCGGTCCACGAGCCCCGCCGCCAGGGCCTGGCGGCCCGTGTAGACGCGGCCCTCCGCCAGCGACTCCACCTTGGCCTGGTCGAGCTTCCGCCCCGCGGCCACCTTCCCCGTGAACAGCCGGTAGACGTCCTTCATCGTGCCCAGGAAGGCCTCCCGCTCGCCGGCGGTGAACTTCTCGGTCATCGACAGCCAGCCGGCGTTCTTCCCCTTGCTGACGACGTCGGTGTGCACGCCCACTTTCTCCAGCGCGCCGCCGATGGCCACCTTGCCCCCGACGACGCCGATCGAGCCGGTCAGCGTGCCCGGCGCTGCCACGATCCGGTCGGCCGCCACGGCGATGTAATAGCCGCCGCTGGCCGCGATGTCGGAGAGGCTCGCCACCACCGGCTTCTTGGCCCGCTCGGCCTCCCGCCAGATCAGGTCGCTGGCCAAGGCTGAGCCGCCGGGCGAGTCGATCCGTAGCACGATCGCCGCCACCTTGTCGTCGGCCGCGGCCTCGCGGATCGCCTTCACGATCGTCTCCGAGCCGGCCGCACCTCCCATGACGAGATCGTCGGTGCTCTTGCCCTCGCGAATCTCGCCGGCCACGTGGACGATCGCCACCCGCTTCCCCTTCCCGGTCGCGGAGGTCTTCTGCTGTCCCGAGAGCAGTTCCATCAGCTTCACGAGTCCGCCGATCCCTGAGAAATCGTCGTCCACCTTCCGTTCGGCATAGTCGCGGCTGACCTTCGGCTGCTCGACGTCCAACTTCTTGGCCAAGGCCGCAGCCGCCTCGTCTTCGTAGTGAACGGCGTCGATCAGCCCGGCCTCACGGGCCGCCTCCGGCGTGAACACGCCCGTGTCCACGAGCTCGCGCACGCGACCGGGCTCGAGCTTGCGGTCGGCTGCGACCTGCTCCACGAGATGCTCGTAGAGGTCGCCGATGAAGGCCTCGTATTGCTGCCGCAGGGCCGGGCTCATGCTCGTCCGCGTGAGCGGCTCGCCGGCCCCCTTGAACTCGCCCACCTGGAGGATCTCGGCGTCGACCCCGAGCCGGTCGAGCATCGCCTTGAAAAACATCATCTCGGCCCGCACGCCCGTCAGCTCGAGCGTGGCCGCCGGCGGCATCGCGATCGTGTCGCAGGCGGAGGCCACCGAGTAGGCCGCGGGTGAGCCGCCGACGAAGACGGCGGCGACGGGCTTGCCAGCCCGCTTCAGCCGGCTGATCGCCGCCCGCAGCTCGTCGGCCCGCCCCCGCCCGACCGCCGGCGACTCGATCGAGAGCAGTACTGCGGCCACCCGCTCGTCGCCGGCCGCCTTGTCGAGCCGCTCCACGAGTCGATGCAGCCGCGGCGAGACATCGGCCAACAGCCCCCCCTGCCCCACGCCATCGGGCAGGTCGCCGGTGATCCGCAGGTGGGCAATCGCGCCGGTCGCCTTCCGCTCAGGCTCCTTGCCCGACTCGGCCGCCTTCGGGGCCGGCTTGGGGGCCTCGGCCACCGCACCGGCTGGATCGGCCACGGCCCAACCACCTGCCGGCCCGATCAGCCAGATGAGGGCCGCCCAGGCTCCCAGGGCCTGAATTGCAATGTTTGCGGGGCGTGTCATAGTTTCGGGCTCCGGGGTCTCGGGATGGTGTGTTCAATCTACGCCGCGGGGCGGCCCGACGAAAAGTTTTCCCTCGGGCTTGAAAATGAACGATCGTATAGTAAGATACTGACGTTCACTCGCCTCTCACCACCCTGAGGATGCGGCCCCGGCCGTCAGACACCGATGTCGAAGCGCAAGACCACCACGACCCGCGCCGCCAAGTCCCGCAGCGATGAGCGGCCGAAACGGGGCCGCGTCGCGGCTGCCGTGGCCGCCGTCAGCGGCGACCCGCTCGGTCTGCTGTGCACCGACGAGGAGAGCCAGGAGGATCGCCCCACCGATCGGCAGATGGAGATCTACGCCTTCATCCGCGACAAGATCCATTCCCGAGGCTTCGGCCCCACGGTGCGCGAGATTGGCCAGGCCTTTAAGATTCGCTCGCCCAACGGCGTGGTCTGCCACCTCAAGGCACTCGAGCGAAAGGGGCTGATCACCCGCGGCAAAAACATGTCGCGGGCCATCGAGCTCGTCAACGAACCGGCCCGACTGCGGGGCCTGCAAATGGCCGGCTGGGTGGCCGCCGGCACGCTTCGGGCGGCCGACGAGCAACTGGAGCGGATCGACTTCGAGACCCTCTTCAACCGTGACAACCACTTCGTGCTCAAGGTGATGGGCGACTCGATGGTCGACGCCCAGATCGCCGATGGCGACTGGGTGGTGATCCAGAAGAAGCAGACGGCCCACGCCGGCGACATCGTGGTGGCCCAGACCGAGGACGGCGAGGCGACGCTCAAGTACTGGTTCCCCGAGCGAGACCGCATCCGGCTCCAGCCCGCCAACGCCTCGATGAAGCCGATCTACGTCCGCAACGCCAAGGTGCTCGGCGTGCTCGTGGGCGTAGTCCGCAAGACCTAGCCGCGAGACGTGGGCAGCCGAGCCCGCTACGCCGACTTGTCGAGGGCTCCATCCTGCATCTGGTGGAGCTTGTTGTAGAGCGTCTTGAGGCTGATTCCGAGCTCCTCGGCCGTGCGCGGCTTGTTGCCGTCGTTACGGGCGAGGCCGGCGAGGATGGCGTCGAGCTCCAGTTCCTTGAGCGTGCGCGGCCGGAGCGGGCCAGGATTCGTCTCGGCAGCGATCGCGCCGCCGCCGGCCGGAGTGGCGGCGGGCGGCAGGGCCACCGGCTTCAGTCCGCTCAGCCGGCCCGGCAGGTGCTCCACCGTCAGCGGCAGCTCGTCGCAGAGCACGAGCGCGTGCTCCACCACGTTGGCCAGCTCACGGATGTTGCCCGGCCAGTCGTGAGCGGCGAGCGTTGCCAGCGTGACGTCATCCGCGAAGGCCGCCTGGGGAGGCAGCTGCGGCCGGCTCCGGCGGACAAAGTGGCCCAGCAGGGCCGCGATGTCTTCCCGCCGCTCCCGGAGCGGGGGAACCGTGATCTCGAAGGTGTTGATCCGACACAGCAGGTCCTCGCGAAACCCGCCCGCCCGCACCATCTCTTCGAGGTTGCGATGCGTGGCACACACCAGCCGCACATCGACCGTGATCGGGTGGTTGTCGCCCACGCGACGGATCTCGCCGCTCTCGAGCACCCGCAGCAGCCGGGCCTGGAGCGACCGCGGCAGCTCGCCGATCTCGTCGAGGAACAGCGTGCCACCATGGGCGACCTCGAACAGGCCCGCCCGGTGCTCGTCGGCGCCCGTGAACGCGCCCTTGCGATGGCCGAAGAGCTCGCTCTCCACGAGATGCTCAGGCAGCGCGCCGCAGTTGACCGCCACCAGCGGTCCACCGGCCCGTCCGCTCCCCTCATGCACGGCCCGGGCCACGAGCTCCTTCCCCGTGCCCGTCTCGCCCCGGACGAGCACGGCCGCCTCGCTGCCGGCCACGCGGGCCACGAGCTGCCTCACCCGCTCGAGCGCCGGCGAATCGCCCACCAGCCGCGTGGCCCCCTCGGCCCGCCGGACCCGCTGCTCGAGGGCCCGCAGCCGGGTGGTGAGTTCGCGCTTCTTCCGCACCCGCTCGAGCACGGCCTGGATATCGGCCAGCCGGCAGGGCTTGGTGAGATACTCGAACACCCCCTGCCGCACCGCCTCGATCGCCGTCTCCACCGACGACTTGCCGGTGATGATCACCGTCTCGGTGTCGGGCGACGTCTGCCGCACGCGGGTGATCACCTCCATTCCACCGATGCCGGGCATGTCGAGATCCACGATCACACAGTCGTAGGCCGTCAGGTCGAGCGCGGCCAGCGCCGTGCGGCCGTCGGGGCAGACCGTCGCCTCGTGGCCGAGCCGCGGCAGCTCGATCCGCATCAGTTCCTGGATCGAGGCCTCGTCGTCGGCGAACAGGATCCGCATCGGCCGCTTGTTCTTCACGGAAAACCTTTCCAAATGCAGAGGGTCAGGCAGCCCGATCGAGTGAACCCGCGGCGGGCGGATCACCTGCCACCGCGCCGATCTGGGCCAGCGGCAGCGTCACCTGAAAGACCGAGCCCCGGCCCGGGCCGTCGCTCATGGCCTCGATCCGGCCGCCGTGGTCGGTGATGATCCGATTCACGATCGACAGCCCGAGCCCGGTGCCCTGGCCGTTCTTCCGCCGGGTGAAGAACGGCTCGAACAGGTGCTCGAGCACCTCGTGGGTCATCCCGCAGCCGTCGTCGGTGACGGTCAGCACCGCCGCTCCGCCGCTGCGGCGGGCCGAGACCCGCACCTGGCCATGCTCGTCGATCGAGTCGAAGGCGTTGACCAGCAGGTTGAGCACCACCTGCTTGATCTCCTGGGGATTGACCATCACGAGCACGTCCTGCCCCTCCTCCATCTCGATCGAGCGGCCGGCAAACCGGCCCACGTGGCGGAGCATGTCGGCCACGTCGGTGACGAGGGCCCCCAGCGCCGTAGCCTGCCGCTTGACCTCGCCGAGCCGGGCGAAATCGAGCAGCTTCTCGGTGATCCCCTTGCAGCGGAATGCCTCGTTCTGGATCAGCGACAGGTAGCGGCGGGCCACCTGGGCCTCCGACTCGGCCGGCGCCAGGGCGTCGAGCCGGCTCTCCAGTGACTCGGCGCACATCGCGATCGAAGCCAGCGGGTTGTTGATCTCGTGGGCCACGCCGGCCGCCAGGAAGCCCACACTCGCCAGTTGCTCGCTGCGGATCACCTCGCGGGTCCGCGACTGCACCTGCCGGTCGAGGTCATCGCGGATCGCCTGGAACCGCTCGGTCATGTCGTTGAGCGCGTCGGCGAGTTCGGCCATCTCGTCGTGGGTCTCGAGGTGGATCCGGTAGGCGAAGTCGCCGGCCGCCACCCGGCGGGAGCCCTGGCCCAGGTGCCGCAGCGGCCGGAACACCCAGCGGTAGGTGAGCACCCCGATCGCCGCCAGCAAACCGGCCGCCGCGGTGGCGGACGCCCAGGTGACCACGATCAGCGTCCGGTAGCGGCCGCGGACCTCGTGAGACAGGTCGTGCAGCCGCTGCTGGAGGAAGGTTGGCAGCTCCGCGGTCAGCTCGGCGAGCCGCTCCAGCTGCGGGGCGGCCTCGATCAGCGCCGCGTGGCCGAACACCCCCGAAGCCTGGGGCAGGCCGGCGGCCGGGGCCACGGTGTTCTCGATGCCGGCCAGACAGTCGGCGATCCGCCGGGCCGTGTCACGCTCGCGGGTCCGGTCGGCGAAGGGCACGTCGTCGAGTTCACCAGCCTCGAGCTCGCTCTCGTAGGCGGCCAGGGCCTCGACCGTGCCCCGCACCCCTGCGAGCAGCCCCTCGACCGCGTCGTCGGTGGCCAGCGCCCGGGCATGGTCGAGCCGGAGGGCGGCCACCCGGGCGTCGAGCTCGGCGGCGAGGGGCAGCTCGGCGGCGCGGCTGGAGAGCGCCCGCACCAGTCGTCGGTAGGAGTAGACGCCGAGGAAGCTGCTCGCCGAGAGGATCGCCACCAGCACGCCGACCAGGAGGCCGCCGAGCAGCAGTTTGTCGCGGATGGGACGGCTCTTGGCCATGAGCGGGCTCCGGACGCGGTCCCCCGGGCGGAACGCGGAGCGGGAGGGTAGCAGGCAGGGCCCGGCAACAAAATGCCGGGAATCGCCCGCTTTTTTCCGGGCATTCGCCCCCGCGGCCTACACGAGGCCCCACTTCTTCCGCAGGTACCACTCGGCCGTCAGGCAGCCCGCCAGGAGCAGCAGCATCGGCCAGGTATCCCACGGCGTGAACGACCATTGCTCGCGGCTCTCATACTCGGCCGGCCGAGCGGCGATCTCCTCGAAGATGCCGGGCAGCTCCTCGGGCAGCCGCACGCCGCCGCTGGTCGCCTCGGCCAACTGCCGCATCAGGAGCGGGTTGGCCCGCGGGTTGGCGAGCTCCAGATCCTGACGGAATACGGTGAACCGCGCCGACCGCTCGAGCGGCTCGGCTCCGCCTGGTGGCCGACCGCGCACGACGAGCGTCCAGTCGCCAGGCTCGTCGCTCCCCGTCGCCGTCCCCGAGAACGTCTCGCCCGTGGGCACCACCCGCACCGGCCGGGATTGCCCCGTGGGCGAGATGACCACGGCCTCGAGGGGCACGTCGGTCCGCGGCCGCCCCTCCGGGCCCGTGATCCCCGCGTCGAACTCGAGCGGCGAGCCCGGCGAGATCCGCCGCTGCGCCAGCCGCAGCCAGAGGCTGTCGGCCTCCGCGTCGTCCCTGCGGGCGAGCCACAACACCAGCTGCCGCCAGAAGCGGCGATGCTCCTCGGCGGCACCCTGCATCGCCCACCGCCAGGTCGAGTCGGCGGCGAAGGCGAGCACCCGCCCGGCTCCATACTCCCGGGCCACGAGCAGCGGCTGGCCGTCGGCCGTCACCGCCAACGGCTTGGCGGTGGCCGTGAGCCGCCCGAGCCGGTTGGCCCCGGCCAGCGGAGGAAGCTTCTGCCACGCGGCCTGGGCATCGTCGCCCGCCTCGCCAAGCCGGAGGATCGAGATCCCGCCAAACCGCGGATCGGGCAGCATCGCGAGCGGCCCGCGCAGATGCAGCCCCTCGCGCACGGGTTCGTCGAAGGGCTGTCGCGCTAGCCGGTCGGGCTCGAACGGCACGAGCGGACCGAGCACCGAGCTGGCCCAGCCGCCGGCCTCGAAGGAGTGAAACCCGCCCAACAGCCCGATGCCGGCGCCCTGGTTGACGCGGTCGCGAATCTTCTCGAGGTCGGCCGGCCGGATCGCTGCCGCGTCGAGGTCGCCGATCAGAAACACGTCGTGCTCGCTGGTGAAATCCCTGCCCAGATCCACCGGCCAGCGATCCCGCCGGCTCGAGCTGATCCAGCGGAAGTCCACCTGCATGTCGGGGCTGGCGGCGAGCACCCGCCGCAGGAACCGCTGCTCCACCCGCAGCGCGCCTTCCAGATACAGCACCTTCAGGCCGCCGTCCACGACCGTCACGAAGGTCGAGAGCTGGTTGTTGGTGAGCACCACCTCGCCGTCCTGCGGCTCGACTTGGAGCGTGAGCTTCCGCTCGCCCAGCGCCTTGGGCGTCCAGGACAGTCGCACGCTCTCCTCGCCGGTCTCGGCGGCGGTCTGGACGGTGGTCCGGGCCACTTCCTCCATCCCACCCTTGCCGTCCTCGGCCAGCAGGACGACCGCCACCGTCCGCCCGGCCAACCCTTCGAGCCGTACCCGTCCAGCCACCTCCAGCATGTTCTCGAGGTAGACCGTCTCCGCGACCGAGAGGTTCACGGCCGCCGCGTCCCGGCCCTGGCCGCCGCCGCGCTGCTGGCCGAAGGTGACGCTCCAGAGCGGCGCGCCCGCATCATCGACGTTGCGGGCCGCGCTCTGCGGCGGTAGGTCGCGGGGCGCGTAGGCATGCTGGGCGCCGTCGCTGAGCACGATCAGCCCCGCGAGCCTCCGGCCGCCGGCCGTCCGCAACGTCTCGTCGACCGCCGAGCCGATCGCCGTCTCGTCGGCGCTCTCCGCGTCGCGCCAAGCCGCCAAGGGGAAGGGATCGTCGCCGCGGGCCGGCAGCGGGTGGAGTTCGCGGTCGAAGGTCCAGGCGGCGATCTCGACGTCGCCGCGGGCGACGAGCGCGGCCGCCGCCGGCCGCGCCGCCTCGAGCGCCCGAGTCATCGCCTCCCAGCGGGTGCCGCCACCGGCGACGTCGGCCACTGTCATGCTCTCCGACGCGTCGGCCAGCACGATCACCGTGGCCTGCTGCCTTGCCTTGCGGGAGGAGACGAGCGTGGGCCGAAGCATGCAGGCCACGAGCGCCAAAAATGCCGCGAGCCGCAGCGCCACGAGCCCGAGCCGCCGGCCGCGGGCGAGCCGCGTTCGATCCGGAGGCACGGCCAGCAGGACCGCGGCCAGGGCCAGCGTGACTAGCGCCACGAAGGTCCACGAGCCCACCGGCTCGAACTGGACGGTGAGCTCCTCGAGCCAGGTCGTCTCGTCGCTCATGCCGGTGCTCCCGTCAGCGGGGGCAGCGGCGGCGGGCTGGCTGGCCGCGGCGTTGGATCGACACCGGCGTCGTCCGAGTCCTCACCCTCGGCGTCATTCGCGAGCGACTCGGCAAACTCCGCCACCGCGTCGCGGCCCTCCTCGGCCGACTCCCGCGGCCGATAGAAGCGGTTGGCCACGATCCAGTCGGCGGCCATCGCGATGGCTGCAAGCACGATCAGCCAGCCGAACAGTTCCGAGCCGATCCGGTCCAGCTTCACGTCGCGGACGATCTCGTCCGCGGTCCGGGCCAACTTGTGACCGGGTCCGAGCATGCGGGCGAGATCGTCGTCTGCCAGCCGTCGAAAGTCGGTGGCGGCGGGAGCGAGGTTGGCACTGAAGCCGTCGGCCACCCCTTCCGCCTCACCACCGGACCGCACGCTGTAGTTGCCCGGCTCGAGCGTGGCCGTGACGGTGACCGTGCCCCGGGTCCGGTCGATCGCCGCGGGAAACGTATCGCCGCCGGGCGTCCGGACCACCGCGGTCGGCAGGTCGCGGCGACCGAGGTGGAGGGTGGCCGCACCACCGGCCACCACGTTGCGGTCGTCGGGGCTGGCAATCGCATGGAGCAGCGTCTCGTTGGCAAGGATCAGGAAGGGCCAGGGCTCGAAGCCAGTGGCCAGCGTGTTCCAGGCCGCGGGGTCGCCCGCCTCACGACCCACCGGCGTGGTCACCACCACCGCCATGCCCTGTCCCACGCGATGCTCGAGGATCGCCGGCAGGCCGTTGCGATAGGCGGCCACCACCGCGGCTGCCCCACCCACGTCGCCGCCGGCATCGTCATCCGCGGCCGCCGGCGGCGCGACCGGCGCGAACTCCCAGTGCTTGAAGACCGGAAAATCCTGCCAGGGCACGGCGTCTCCCACGCGGCGAAAGGCGGCCATGACCGGATGGTCAAGCGCGGCCGGAGCGAGGAAGTTGCCGGCGTCGGCCGTCCGCCAGACACGGACGAGCTCGCCCCCCAGAAGCCGCCGTGAGCCCTGCGTGTTGA